>JADFNO010000127.1 GCA_022563315.1 Planctomycetota bacterium
CATGAGCAGATACACAATCGTCGAGCCGCTGACGTCGGCTCTAATGACATACCCGCCGACCAAGCCGACGACGACCGTGTGCCAGAACGAAACGAACCACCCCGCCACCTGGCTATGCCATGAGATGTGCAGCGCCATCGTATCGCCGGTCAAGTTGAATAAGGATGCGCCGCCCGCGGTGGTAAACGCCGAGTTGTCAGACCACACGCCGATCAGACCCGCGGTAAAGTTCAGCATCAGCGAGGCGATGAAGCTTACAACGACAAAACCAATGGCCAGGCCGATCAGACCGGTGAACCCATAACCCAGCAGATGCAGCGGCCGACCCAGCACATAGTGGTACGCCCGCTGCTGGGCGTCCGGGGCATCACAGTTCTCGCAGGCGACGGCCGGCACCAGCAGGCTGAACCCCAGCGCGTAGCCGATGACCAGGAACGCCACGCCGAACCCGGCCAGCAACGCCAGGCCGTACAGGATGCCGCCCAGCACGTCGATCCACGGCAGCGTCAGCAGCCATCCTCCCAGCACTAACAACCCGGCCAGGGCCGCGGCGATCAACAGTGGAAGCAGCAAGGAGAACAGGAGCGATCGCCAACTGCCCATCGCGAAGTCCACGCCGTCCTGGGCGCGCAGTTTCTCCTCCAGGCCGATCTCGCAGGCGGTCATCCTCGACAGCGCCCCCCCGCCGAACGCAAGCACCACGATCAGCACCAACGCGTACACAATCGTGAAGGGCTTGTGATCACGCCACAACGCCTCGGGCATATGCAGGTATAGATCCTCGACAGCAACGAAGAACGCCCGCGGTTCAACCAGGACGATCGAACTGATCACGGCGCTGAACCCATCGGTCACATGACGCGCCGTCGCCTCGAACGTACCTCGAGGCCGAGCTTCCTCCAGCCTTTCCATCGTGCGGAAGTAGTCGTCCTCGTTGAGCGTGCGCGGAACTTCGTCTTCCTCGACGGCACGGCGCTTCTGGAGATAGCCCCGACTCACGAGGGCCATCACCTCGTGCGCTACAAACTCCCAATCCGCAGAATCGCCGTCCGGTTGGTCGGCATCGTCCACATACGCGAGGATCGCCGACTGATACGTCATCCGGGCCCGCCGAGCGTCTCCATCCGTCCACAGCCCCGCCGTGAGGCCCTCGGGATGGATCGTCGGCTCGGTTGCCCAGTCCCAGGCGCGGCCGGCCACCATCAACGCCGCCACCATCACCAGGCCCAGCGCCAGTCGCGGCGGCTGAAACCCCATGGTCACCGCCCGCAGGATCTTGGGGAACCCAAACACCTGGGCGAACTCGACCTGCTCCACGATCGTGCGGCGCTGTGTATCAGCCACGAAACCAACCTCCTTGAGGAAGCTCCCGGTTCAAAGGGCGATGCTACCACCCCTGGCATCGGCTCACCAAGGCGTCTGTATCCAGCCGGGACGCCGACAGCACCAATCCGGTGCAATATCGGGTAGAATGTCCCCCTGCATTGATGAATCGGACACCCCCTGTAGTCGCGCCGACGACATGGGGCCCGGTGACACAACTTTGTGAAAGGAGATTCCCATGGCCTTCACCCTGCCCGATCTGCCGTATTCACATGACGCTCTGGCGCCGCACATCGACGACCAGACCATGCAGATTCACCACGGCAAACACCACAACGCCTATATCACCAAACTCAACGACGCCATCGCCGGTAACGCGGCGCTCGAATCCAAGACCATCGAACAATTGATCGGCGATCTGGACGCGGTTCCCGGCGATATCCGAGGCGCAGTCCGCAACAACGGCGGCGGACATTACAACCACAGCCTGTTCTGGACGATCATGGCCACGGCGGGAAGTGGAGGCGGCGGTGAGCCGTCCGATGAACTGGCGGAGGCGATCAACGCGTGCTGCGGATCGTTTAGCGACTTCAAGACGAAGTTCGCCAACGCCGCCGCGACGCGCTTCGGCTCCGGCTGGGCGTGGCTGACCATCGGCGAGGACGGATCGCTTTGCGTGTGCTCGACGCCCAATCAAGACAACCCGCTGATGAAGGGTGTGTGCGATTGCCCCGGCACACCGATCCTCGGGCTCGATGTCTGGGAGCATGCGTACTACTTGAACTACCAAAACCGTCGCCCGGACTACATCGCCGCGTGGTGGAACGTCGTGAATTGGTCCGCCGTCGCCGAGCGCTTCGCCAATGCGAAGTCACTCGCCGCAGTGTAATACGCCCAGACGGCCCGATAGTCGTTAACGGAAGCCCACGGGCTCGAGCCCGTGGGCTTCAGCATGGCGTGTGCGTCGTTCTCGCACGAGCTTCGCAATTCGCAGCCGTCAAATCGACCCTTCATATCTCATCACGCGCCTGTATACTGCGGCCATCACCACCCCTACGAATCACCGAATCGTGCCCATCGCTCTGCTTGCGGTATCGTTCATTCTGCTCAGTCCCGCGGTCGCAGGCGGCGACGACAAACCTGCTCAACCACAATGGTTCAAGGGAAACACCCACACCCATACCTATTGGTCCGATGGCAACGCGGCCCCGGAGCACGTCATCGATTGGTACGTGAACAACGACTACGACTTCCTCGTGCTGTCGGATCACAACATCTTGTCGCAGGGCGAGAAGTGGTACCCGATTGGGCGAGATGATTGGCGGCCGTTGCGCCCCGAGCATGTCGAAGATCTCGAACGAAGATTCGGCCCGGATTGGGTTCAAACGCGCACCACTGATGATGGGACGAAAGAGATGCGCCTCAAGACGCTGCCGGAGCTGCGGGCGAAGTTTGAGCGGGCGGGCGAATTCATCATGATCCAAGGCGAGGAGATCACCGATCAATTCGACCGCGACCCCATTCATGTCAATGCGATCAACCTGCAGGAGCTGATTGAGCCACAAGGCGGCGACTCCGTACGCGAGACGATTCAACGCAACATTGACGCGGTCATCGAACAATCGCGGCGTTTCGATCGCCCGATGCTCGCCCACCTCAACCATCCCAACTTCGGACACGCACTGACGCCGGCAGATGTGGCCGCCATCAAAGGCGAACGGTTCTTTGAGGTCTACAACGGGCACCACAGTGTGCGCAACCACGGCGACGACGACACCCCGAGCATGGATCAGATGTGGGATATCGCGCTGACACTTCGATTGACCGAGTACGATCTCGGATTGCTCTACGGCTTCGCGACGGACGACGCGCACAATCATCACGGCCAAGGGCGCACGTCACAGCCGGGGCGCGGCTGGGTGTGGGTGAAGGCGGACAAGCTCACGCCGAACGCGATCGTCTCCGCCCTGCGGGCCGGTGATTTCTACGCGTCCACCGGCGTGACGCTGAAAGATTTCGGTTCGAGCGATCGGACATTATGGCTCGAAATCCAGCCGCAGGACGGCGTGACGTACACGACTGAGTTCATCGGGACGCGCTGGCGAGACGGCGCGATCAGTGCGGTGGGCGAAGTGCTGGCCACATCCAGCGAGCTGCGACCACAGTATGAAATGACCGGCGACGAGCTGTATGTCCGCGCACGTGTGACGTCGTCGCGCGAACACCCCAATCCCTTTGCCGAGGGTGATATGGAAACGGCGTGGGTGCAGCCGGTGCTCGGACCGGCGAGGGGAAACATAACGGCGCAGGAACCTGGGCACTGAAGTGACCAGGCCTCGCGGCGATGCGCCTCTGATGGCCTAATCCTTTTCCGGCTCCAGCGGGACTGAGCACCATCCGCGATCGGGTGAATCTTCATTCCCGGCACGACGCCGTCCCGTGGGCGCGGGTGTTGCCGACGGCGCGGCTCGGGTCGCGCGGTGGTCGAGCGCCGCTTCGATGCGGGCGGACAGATCGCGCAGATGCGCCGTCACGATTGCGTTGTCTGCGGCCGCGCTGTCACAGCCCTCGATCGAAGCGCCCAGCGCGACCAACTCCGCCCGAGCCAACGCCGGCAGATCGGAATTCGCGCTCGGATTCTCGATCAACGACCCGAGCATCTGAACATACGTCCGCTGAAGATTGCGGCGATAGATGTCGATGTCCATGGGCGTATCGTTCAGTTCGCTGTAGATGCCGTAGCGCAGATCAGCCAACATTTCCGCGGGCGTGTAAGCGCCGTATTCGATGTTCTCCGCGTGCTCGGCCATGCGGTTGACCCGCCGGGCATTGACCAGCGTCCGCAGCAGCCGGCTTTGGGCGCTGAGCACGCGATCGGCGACGCCATCCGCCGTCAGCCGCAATGAGATATCAGTAGGAATCATCTTGTGGGGCGTACGCAGCGCATTTTCAACAAGGAAGCGGACGGCGTCGCGCTGATAGTCGGCATCAAGCGGGAAGAACCGCTGATCCGCATCGCCATAGTAAAGATTGACTTGCTCGACGCCTCCGACGATGTTGGCGACGTGTCCCATCTCGCGGTTCCATTGACCAAACAGCTCGTTGTACATATTGCTGAGGAGGTCGTAGTCTTCGCCTTCCTTAGAGGTCGCATCAATAATCAGGGCGGCAATGCGCTCGAGGTTCTTTAGACCCAGTGTTGTCGCTTGGATTGCCTGGTTGGAAAGGTCCTCGGTCTGCGCGGTGGGATCGCCGCCGCCGCCGCCATACCGGAACATCGGCTCATCGATTTGGCGCTTGGCAATCAACTCCAGCTCGGCCTTCTCATCGGCGTCACTTGCGAACTGTCGGTAGCCCCATTCCGCGGCAAAGTAGTCGTACGGGCCGACGGCCGGGAGCAAGCCGGCTTCATCGCCGGGCTGGGCGACATAGTTGAAACGCGCGTAGTCCATGATGGACGGCGCGGTGCCGTTGTTCTTCACCCAATCAGCATCGCGCAACTGCTCGATGGAATAGCTCGAAGAGGCCTTCATATTGTGCGGGAAGCCGAGCGAGTGCCCCACCTCGTGTGCGACAACAAAGCGAATCAGCTCGCCAATGAGATCGTCCGGCATCGGAAGGTTCTGTGCGCGTTCATCGACCGCCGCCGCCTGCACGAAATACCAATCGCGTACAAGCTTTTGCACATCGTGATACATGCGAACATCAGCTTCGAGAATCTCGCCGGTGCGCGGATCGCTCACATGCGGGCCGAAGGCGTTCTTGATGCTGGCAGGCAGCCAACGAATGGTTGAGATGCGTGCGTCCTCAGCATCCCATTCCGGGTCTTCCTGTGGATCGGGCGCGTACTTGCCGATGATCGCGTTCTTGAACCCGGCGGCTTCGAAGGCGGGTTGCCAATCTTCGATACCGGCCTTGACATAGGACTTCCATTTCTCGGGCGTGCCACGGCCGACATAAAAGACGATCGGCTTGATCGGCTCAGAGAGCTCTGCCTCGGGATCCTTCTTCTCCAGCCGCCAGCGTGTGATGTAGCGAACCGTTTCGGCCGCGTGGTTCTTGTTATCGGCAAAGTCAACGAAGCGCACGCTGAAGAACCCGACGCGCGAATCGTGCACGCGCGGCTTCATTGGATTGTCCGGCAGCTTCACCATGCTGTGATGGATCATGGCCGTGATCGCGCCGCCCCTGCCTCCACCACGACGGCCGAACGGGCTTGCGCCGCCGGAATTGTTGGAACTCGCCGGAGCGTACGTCGCCAGCACGCGCGTTTCAATATTCGTTGGGAAGGTCTTGATCTGCTCGATGAACGAGCGACCACTATCCATGTTGCCGGCATTGAGCGAACGCTTCGCGCTGAACTCGTCCACCTCTTTGGTGAACAGGTCCGTCACTTTGATCACCGGTTTCTTGTCGGTGCCATACGCCTTGACGGGAAAGACCTTGATGATGGGTGCGAGGTTCGAAGCTTTGACGGCCTCGGCGATCGGATCATCCGTGTCGGCGCGAATGGCGTAACGCACATCACGCAGGAGCACTTTCTCGCCGCGCATCTCCCAGCGGACAACACGTTCACCGGCTGGCATGCCTGCATAGGACGAGCCGGCTGTCGTTTGCGCAATCGTTGTAACCCACAACATGTCCTTGTCAAAGGCATCGAGTGGAATCTCGTAGTACAGATCGTCATCAATCTGGTGGACGTGAAAGAGACCTCGTTTGGTGACAGCCTCGTCGGTGATCACTTCGTCGTACGGCTTGATGGCGTCTTTCTTCTTGTCCTTGTCGTCAGAGTTGTCCGCTTGCCGGTCACCCCGTCCGGCCCAGCCGCCCGGCCGTCGCTGAGCGGATACGATCGAACTGAACCCAAGGGCCAACGTGAGCGAGGCAATCAGGGGCAACCGAACGGCAGACGATGTGGGTTTTGGCAACATTGTGCTTCAAGCTCCTTGATTGGACCGGCTACCAGACTACCGGCAAGGGCCCTTGGGAGCAAGGGTTTTGGGGCGTACACGGCGTAGGGACGCCAAAAACCCACGGATTCCCGTCGGAATCGAGACAGGTTCCATCCGTGGGCGTCAGGGGTGCAGCATGCCTGCTGCCCCACACCCGTCACCCCAATTCTCCGTGCGTGAATCGTCTCCATAGGTTGGACATAATCCGATCGGCCGGGCGATTGACGCCGTGCTTGTGCGCCCAGCGGCAGACGTTGTCAATATCGCGCGACAAGAGTGTGTAGCCGTGTTGATTCAGCCGCGGGTCGATCGCCTGCGGGAAGTCGATGATGATCGCTCGATCTTTGTGCAGCAGAATGTTGTACGGCGAGAGGTCACCGTGCACGCAATCGCAGTCAAGCATCAATTCGACGTTCCATAACACATCATCAATGATGCGCGCCACGGACGCTCGTTCGGGAGCGACTTCGTGCAACATCGGCGCAGCGCCGGATTCATCACCCAAGAACTGCATAAGGATCGCGCGCTCGCCGAGCGCGATTGGTCGGGGAACGGCAGCGCCGGCCTCGTGCAGCACCTTCATCACGTCCCATTCCTCATACATCCACGTGCCGTACTGCACTTTCTTACCAAAGGCGCTACTTTTCTGCACCGCGCGTTTCGCTCGCCCTTCACGGGCCATGTGCAAACGCCCACCGATGTACATCGCGTCGTTGCGAAACTGTCGCGACTCGATCGGCCGGTACACCTTCGCCGCAACGAGCGGCAAATTCGCGCGCACGCCGCCTTCACAACAAAACACCGTCGCTTCCTTGCCACTTTTCACTTCAAAGAGAACGTCCGTGATCCAGCCGTCTTCGATAAAAGGCTCGATCGCGGACAAATGATCTGATTCAAACTGCATGGGAATTGAACTCCAGGAACAATCTCGTTTGCGAATAGGTCGTGTGCGAAGTACGCACACAGCCACGGACAAAACCGTTGTGGGCTCGCTTGGTTGTCGCATAAACGAGATCGGGCGTTTCTTCTTACCCCCTCTCCCTTGTCCGGGGGTGGGAGAGGGTTGGGGTGAGGGTCTTTGTATCTCTAAGAACCCTCACCTGACCTCGCCCAGGGGGGAGAGGAACAAGAAGACGCATGGCCTGAAACGAAACAGGCCGCCGGGAATGGCGGCCTGCGAAGCTCACGATTCAGTTTTTACAAACTGCGTGCTGCGTAGCCGGTCACATCCCGTCTCGCGACGAATCAGATTGGGTGACAACGGTTTCCATACAGCACGCTCCCAAGAACAGGTCGAAGGATGGGCAATGAAACGATCATGCCCTTGGTTGTATCTCAGCCCCGAATAATCCTTGGGACTGACGTTCGCAGTTCCACGGTAGACGGCCGTTGGTTAATGTCAAGGGTACGGCTCAGGATTCGCCTCGTTCACATCGGCGCGAGAATCCGGCGCCATTGGCGATCCCGCCAAAAGAGAACCGGCCGCCATTCGGCGGCCGGGCCTTTGTTCGCATTTTCGATTGCGTGTTTACCAGCTTCGGCGCTGACCGCCGCCGCCGCCACGATCGGTGCGGGGCTTGGCCTCGTTCACCTTGATCTGGCGTGATCCGAACTCTGTGCCGTCCAACGCGCCGATGGCGTCACGGGCGGCTTGATCATTGCGGATCTCAATAAACCCAAAGCCGCGCGGGCGACCGGTTTCGCGATCGGTGATGAGATTCACTTCCTCCACTTCGCCATATTGGCCGAAGAGTTCACGAATCTCGGTCTCGGTCGTCTCGAACGATAGATTCCCTACGTAGATCTTCACAACAGTTGCCTTCGTGTCCCGAGTCTCTGACGCCGAACGGGATCCTCGGGGTTGATCTTCGTCGGGTTCGCCCAGCCGCGAATCGAGGGCCGCTCGTCGGCTGGTACGGACAAGTTATCGAGCGGATACTATTCGATGGGCTCGCCGCTGGCAAGCCAAGGGTGCCCCAAGGCCTTCTGGCCGTGGCTAGGGAGGTGTCTGGGGGCCACACAGGGGGCAGGAAGGCCATGTGGGCCGGGGTCAACGGAGCGGAACTCTGTTTGGTTGACCCGCCTGTTTTGGCCGATATTCTCACCGGTCCGTCCGACGCCTTGGTTCAAATCGGGCCCGGATCCCCGATAGCTCAATTGGTAGAGCGAGTCCCGGCGCGCCGGGATTAACCGCTAGGAAAGACTGTTGAAGTTCGTGATCCCCGATAGCTCAATTGGTAGAGCGAGTGGCTGTTAACCACTAGGTTGCTGGTTCGAGTCCAGCTCGGGGAGCTTTCACGACCGTCGCGGAATTGCGGCGGTCGTTTGGTTTACGGCTCGGGCTCTCGGCGGGCCAGCCGGCCAGATCGCCCAAACCCGCGTGGCGGCGGGAGTTTGCGGCTGGCCGGGCCCGCGCCCTGCGCTCTCGGTTCCGAACCGCGAATCTCGGGGTCCGAGGCCAACCCTCTCGAACTCTCGCGCTCTCTGGTTGACAGACCCCCTGGGGTTAACGGCAGGGTTGCTCTCGGGTGCCCCTCCTCCGTCCCGCAACCCGACCGATCGTCGGTGATTCGTCCCTGGCAGCCACGCTCCCGATGAGGGATTACTGCAGTAGCGGCGATCACGTCTGTGACGCGCTTTCCGAATCCATCACTGTGGAAAGGCACTCTGACGCCAAGCCAGCCGAGCGCCGGCTCTCGCCTGCGGTATCAATCCCACGTACCGCCGTCGGCGCGAGTGGCCGGCGAACTGACTCCGGCGCGATCCCTGCCTTCATAGCAAGCATCACACCAGCAGCCTCCCAATAGTTCTCAACGATGTGCAATTGACCATCCGCCCACGGCAACGCGGTGAGGTCATTCTTCATCAGGTTCCGGTTCTCACGGACAGCGATCACTGGGATTCCCTGCTCCAGAGCGGCCAGTGTAGGCAGGCCGAGGCAGCCGTCCGGAATCACCAATACTGAGATGTCCGCAGCGGTGATCGTGCTGTGATGGTGCATCGCCTCTGGATCAGTGACGATCTTCGGGCTCCGATGCAATCCCTTCAACACACAGTTCAAGAATGTCATCGACACCGCCTCTGCAGCCATCCGCGGGTCCACGATTCCGACATCCATATTTATGATCTTTTCCGACTCCATCATCGGTGCGTGGGCAGCAGGCACGTTGTAGATCATCGAAATCGAATGCGTAAGCATCGCCTCGACACCGCCCCACGGATTCACCATCGCGCCGGCACTGCGGAAGTATTCCATGTGGAAATCCTCAGGAACACCAATGATGGATGCGATGGCGACCGCGTCATATCTGCCACTCTCACGATCGAGCACGTCATATAGTGCTTCGAGTTTCTCCACTCGACCAACCGCGCTCCCGGAGTCCGTGTAGCGAGCATCCATTTTCATGCGCGAATCGAGCACTACCACGCCAACACACCGAAGGCCATAGGTGGCTCGGGCGGCGCTAACGGAATTGATCGTAGAATTCAAAAAGATCTGCGCGTCGTGCGGTTCGATGACAACAAGAACTCGATTCGATCGTACCCTCTGGAGGCCGACGGTCCCCATGAGCAGGCGCGATAAAACGCTCCCCTCGACGTAAAGGCCGTTCTCCGGGATCTCGTTGATGTCCGATGCGCTCACCACGTTCGGATGAGTAATGAGCGCGTCGCAGGCCGTTGCGAGGAGGCGCGCGACCGGCGTGGCGTCACCCGCATGCCCACCGATCTCCGCTCCGATGCCGGTCGGCACTACCAAGACGGCGTTGAACGCCTCGGTATTCTCGCATGGACGCCGGACGAACCGGAAGATTGAGTCACAATCGATCCGCGTGTTGTCTCTCGCGACCGCGAGCGCTGCGACTTCGCAGTGATATCGTTCGGGATCTGTCCGCGTGATAGCGACGCGCAGCGGGACCGTATCGTTCGGAAGCAGTTCACGCAGCCGGTCGCCTAGGTATTGCAACAGACCGCGATGCCCCGCTACCACTGGGAGATCGATATCTCGTTCAAACAACAACACTGCGTGCGACTCCACAGCGCGTCAGGAAATCGTCGTACGTAGATCGATTTGTCATTAGCAGTTCACCGCTTTCCGAAAAGACATAGGTAGTTGGAAGGTTGATGCCATTGAAGAATGAACTCTTCACCACGGAGTATGCGCCGGCATCCGTGAAGATGATTCGTGATCCGATCGCTATCGGCTCGTCGAACGCGTATTCGCCAAAGACGTCTCCAGCAAGGCAACTGCAACCTGCCAATACATATCGCCATCGTCCATCGGTGACCTGGCCGACAACATCCGGTTGGAACGCATATTCAAAGACTTCGGGCCAATGCGCAACCGTGGTGTCCAGTACAGCCACATTCACCCCATCGGACTCAAACGCATCGATGACGGACGTTACGAGGAACCCTGCCTTGCGAACAAGCGCTGCTCCAGGTTCGATGAACACCTCGACATCGTACTTCCTCTGCAGGTCTCCAACGGCGTCGATAAAGATGTCAATGTCCGTTGCTTCATCAAACAGGTACCCGCCGCCGAGGTTCACCCATTGGCAACGTTCCAACAGCGGCGACAACTCGTTGGCTAGCAAGCGAACAGTAGCCGCAAGCTGCGACAGATCG
>JADFNO010000128.1 GCA_022563315.1 Planctomycetota bacterium
CTGCGCGCTAATCGTCGGGAATCAGTTTGATCAGAAAATTACGGCGCTTCGTCCGCTGCTCTTGGCGACCTGGGTGAGCACGGGCGTCGTTATGCTACTGGTTGCGGCAACGCATGAGTTGACCCTCTCGGTAGGGCAGTGCGCCTTTACACTCGCGGCGGTGATCCTGTGGTTGAACACGCCGCAAGGGGCGACGGCCGACTCAGGCCCGGCCAAGTCATCTGGTTACGGAGCGCTGTGGCCGGCGTTGGCGCTGGCGTGTTCGCTGGGGCAAGGCGTGGCAGCGCTAATGATCGATCCGAGCCTCGCTGGGTACAGCGGCGCCCTGATGGTGACCTACGCCGCGATGGGCGCTGCGATCTTTGCTTGCGTGTGCGGCGCAACGACGGCCGTATCCGTCGGCGGCTGGGCGACCGTTTACGGCGTGTTGTTTGCCATGGGAATCATGTCCCTGCGACAACTGATCCCCATGGCGGTCCGAACCGCGGCCGGCGACAACACCGCCGCCCTCAAACATGTGGCCTACGGATTCGGAGCGTACGCGCCGGAGGCCGCCCTCATGCTCGCGCTTGTAGCCACCGCGATGTCAATGGGTGGGATGGGACGGCGTGTGCAGCGCATCGCCGGCGTCACCCTTCTCGTCGTCACCGCGGTCTGGTGCGCTTGGCGGCTGGGTTCTGTCTGATGGATCAAGAGAGTGCCCTTGAATCTTAGTGGGACGGGCTTCCAGCCCGTCGTTTTCACTCTTACAGACGGGCAAGATGCCCGTCCCACTTTTCATCAGACAGAGGCTGAGCGCGGTCTCGACCCCCGGTTGAAACTGCAGCGCCGTCCATGACCTGGACGATGTAGGGACCGACGCCGCAGCTTGGCGGCGGGGGGTTATGCTGACGAATGACACCGTTGACCGCACCGCGACAAGTCCTGCCCACGACCCGACGATCGGTGACGCACAAGTTCACCATTGCCGGGTTCGAGGGATACCTCACGATCGGCCTGTTTGACGACAACACCCCGGGCGAGATCTTCATCAAGATGAGCAAGGAAGGATCGACGTTGTCCGGGCTCATCCAAGGTTTCTGCCGCGCGTTCAGTTTGGCGTTGCAGTACGGCTTGCCGCTTCAAGACGCCGTCGATCGATTTCGCGGCATGCGATTCGAGCCGCACGGCCCGACCAACAACCCCGATATTCCCGAGGCGGCGAGTATTCTCGACTACGTCGCGCGGTACCTGGAACTGCGGTTTCTAACCCACCCGCAGCCCACGTCGGTTTGAAGCGCGCGGTTATACGCATTGCCACTGGTTCGTGAGCCGGCCCGTGTCGGGCCGGTGGACGCGGCATAAAGACGGCGCTCGGACACACAGTGAGTTCGGGCGTCCACCGGGTTGACACAACCCGGCTCGCTGAGGTTGACACAACCCGGCTCGCCCGAGCCGCGAGATTCACTTGGGATTTGTCGTCGACGGCAATCCGGGATGATCGCCTACGCGTTAGCGCTCGGTTCGGCGGTGCTTTTCGCCGAGGTTGCGTCCTCACCGGTGCCCGCGGATGCCTCGACCTCGGCCTTGCCTGATGGTTCCTCAGGTTCGGCGGTATCCGGCAACTCGTGATCGGCGTTCACGATCACCGTCACTTCGATGCGCAAATCCTTGTCGAACTGAATCGGGACGGGGTAGCTGCCGACGTGCCGAATGGGATGACTGAGCCGAATGTACTCCACCGTGACCCCGTGCCCGGCTTCGTGCAGGGCGTCGGCAATGTCGGGCTGCGTGACCGAGCCATACAGCCCGCCTTGGTCATTGCAACTGCGCTGGATGGTGACGGTGACGTCCGTAAGCTGCTCGATGAGTTGTTCTCGGGCGCTGCGAAGGGCGGACATCTCGGCTTGCGCTTCCGCTCGTGCTTCCTTGAGTGCTTCGATCTTCGTCGGCGTCGGTTTTGCCGCCAGTCGATGAGGCAGCAGGTAGTTGCGGGCGTAACCCGGCTTAACCCTGACGACGTCGCCGACGATGCCGAGCGTTTCCACCGTTTTGAGCAAGAGTAATTCTACGTTCTTAGCCATGTATCTACCGTTGGGGTATGAGTTGGGCGATTCTTGGTCCGGGTCGGGCGGTTCTCAGCGGCGAGGGGAACGACTCGCCTACGTTCGAGGATCACTTCAGAACGGGATGTCGTCCTCGCTGACCGGTTGATGTTGTCCGGAATCCGGCGACGCAGCCGACGGCCTGTTGGCGGACGCGACCGGTTCGGGCGCTGAGGCTCGATTACCGCCACCGCCCCCGGAACCGCCCCCGGAACTGCCCCCGGCGCCGCCGCGCGAATCAACAAACTGGAAGTTCTCCACGACCACGCGGAGTTTCGATCGGTTGTTACCTTCCTTGTCCTGCCATTGGTCGAGCTTCAGACGACCTTCGATGAAGACAGGCCTGCCCTTGGAGAGGTATTCACTCATCACCTCCGCCGTGCGGGCCCAGGCCTCGCAATCTACGAATGTTGTCTCTTCGCGGTTTTCGCCGTCTTTGGTTTTGTACCGGCGGTTCATCGCCAAGCCGAACGTCGCGACCGGCTGATTACTCGGCGTGTACTTCAACTCAACGTCGCGGGTCAGATTGCCCATGAGAAACACTTTGTTTACGCTACCAGCCATGATTGCTCCCTTGGTTCTTCCAGCCGCAAGATAGTATGGCGCTTCGTAGGCCCATGATCAAGACTCGAACCGGCTGAGGCCTGAGCCGGCCTAGGTTCTGTCTGATGGATCACGATGTTGCGCTCATTGCTTGGTGGGACGGGCTTCCAGCCCGTCCGTTTCACTGTTTCAGACGGGCAAGATGCCCGTCCCACTATCCACCAGACAGGGCCTAGGCGTCCAAGGCAGCCGGCATGTCCTCGGCCGTTTTCGTCACCGTGACCGGAGGTTCTCCTGGTGCGTCGTCCTGTGACCTATCGGTCGGCGGCGCCGGCACGGCTGCCACTTCGGTGTCTCGAAGCTTGATTTCGTCCGCGAGCTCGATCTGGCCGTCGGCGGCCTCCATCTGTTCCCGCGTCAGGTGCTCGGCCCGTAACACCATCGATCGAAGCACCTGTTCCGAAAGATTGCAGTCGCGTTCGATGTGCGCGATCGCGTTCGGCGCCGCTTCGAAATACACGAGAAAAAACAGACCTCGCCTGTTTTTCTTGATCTCAAAGGCCAGGCGCCGTTCGTCCCATTTGCGCAGGCTGATGATTTTGACCTCGGCCCGGGCCAGGATTTCCTTGAGGTGATCGACGGCCGATTGTAAATCGCTGGCCGCGCTCTGGGGAAAAAGAAACAGGCCCTCGTAACACTTGACTTGATCTACTGGCATGATCTGCCCTCTTGGAGAATGAGTATTATCCGGTGTTCCTGCGATTGAAACGATTCATGGCCTCGTCGATGCCGTGCAGCGCCCAGCAAACGGCCCCGTCCACGGCGGTCTCCAGCGCCGGTTCGACGAGCTCCTGCTGGTCGGGGCGAAACCGGCCCAAGACGTAATTGGACTGGGGGATTTCGCCCGGCGCATCGATGCCCAGGCGCAAGCGCGGGTATTGCTCCGTGCCGAGTTTCTGTTCGATGTCGGCCAACCCATTATGCCCACCCGCACCGCCGTCCGGTCTCAACCGGATGAGTCCACAGGCCAGGGCAACGTCATCCACGATGACGAGAAGGTTCGAACTGAGATCCAATTGGTAAAAGCGGACCGCCTCCGCGACGGACTGGCCACAGAGATTCATGAAGGTAGTCGGCTTCAGCAGCAGCACGCGTTGTCCGTTGATCTGCGCGTCCAATATTGCACCGTGGAACTTGCTTCGAGCGACCTGTCCCGGGGCATACCGGCGCGCCAGGCGGTCCAGCACCTCGAACCCGACGTTGTGCCGGGTGTGCTCGTATTGCTGGCCGGGATTGCCGAGACCGACGATCAACTTCACGTTGAAGTTCCTCCCTCGCCCGACTCAGCCTCGTCGGGCTTCGCCTCGGTGATGACCTCAGGCTCTTCGGCGCCCGACACAACTTCAACTTCCTCACCCACCGCCTCCTCTTTATGTACGAACGAGATATGCGCAACCGGCGTGCCCGGGTGTGCCGTCGCGCGGAGTCCGGGCGGGAGCGGCACTTCACCAACCGTCAGGACTGTGGCTTCCTCCATCAGGTTCAGATCGACCCTGATCTCATCCGGAATCTCGTTGACCTTGCAGATCACCTCCAACTCGGTGAGGTCGTGGCTGAGGATGGCGCCGGTCTTGCGAGCCGAGGCCGGTTCGCCCACAAAGTTCAGGTGGACGTGGACGTGGACTTCCTCGTCGAGATCAACGCGGGCAAAGTCGACGTGGATAACGTTGTCTCCAAGGTAGCCGAACTGCAACTCCTTGACGAGGCAGGTTTCCTTCGAGCCACCCTCGACGTTCAGACTCAGGACGTGCGTGCCGTGCTTCAGATGTATCAGCATTTCCTTCTCGTCCACGCTGATGGACATCGGGTCCGTTTCGTGACCGTAGATCACGGCCGGCAGACGCCCTTGTTTGCGCAAGCGCTGCGCATAGCGTGATCCGGTTCGCTCGCGTGTGGTGGCGGTGATTGACGGTGTCTTGGGCATCGATCGATATCCTCTCGGACGGCGGCGGGGCGTTGCCAAAGGCCGCCTCGCGGATGGTGAATCATTCGCTAACGTTTCGTTCCGATCGTTTCTTGAAGCAACGAGGAGACGGACAGGTCGTGGTGAATACGATGGACGGCATCGCCCAGCAGATGGGCTACGCTGAGCCTCAGCAGCTTGTCCTGTAAGGGTCGGAGACGATCGCCGTTGGGGATGGTATCGGTCACGACAATGCTGCTGATCGGCGCTGTCGAAAGCCGCTTCATCGCCGGGCCAACCAGCACCGCGTGGGTCGCGCCGCAGATGACGTCGCGGGCGCCGTACTCCATGACGACGTCGGCGGCTTCGCAAACGGTTCCGGCGGTAGTAATCATGTCGTCGATCATCAACACGGTCTTTCCCTCGACGTCGCCGATGACGTTCCGGGTGACGACGTCAATGCCTGACTCGCGCCGCTTGTCCACAAAGGCCAGTTTCGCTCCGAGAAAATCCGCATACCGCTGGGCGACCTTCACATTGCCAACGTCAGGCGAAACCACGACAAGATCACCCAGCACGTCGCGCTTTTCATCGAAGTACTCAAGGAACACGGGCGCCGCCGAGAGGTGGTCCACCGGGATATCAAAGAACCCCTGGATCTGAGCCGCGTGCAGGTCCAGGCACAAGACGCGGTCGGCCCCGGCCGCCGTGATGAGGTTGGCCACCAATTTCGCCGTGATCGGCACACGTCCTTCGTCCTTGCGGTCTTGGCGGGCGTAACCGAAATACGGGATGACGGCCGTGATCCGCTTCGCCGAGGCCCGGCGGAGGCAGTCGATGTAAATGAGCAGCTCCATGAGGTTGGCGTTGACAGGATCGGATGTAGATTGCACGACGAAGCAGTCCCGTCCACGAACGTCCTCGTCGACCTTCACCAGAAGTTCGCCGTCGGGAAACAGATCGGTCCGGCCCAACCCCAGCGGAAGATCGAGCCGATCGCACATCGCCTGCGCCAGATCGAGACCGGCCCGTCCCGCGAAGACTTTCAAGTGATCCTGGTCAGCCGCGCTCATGCCTTCTCCTGACCCCGGGCGGTTAGAATCAACTCCACCTCAGCCAACTGCTGGGGCGTGTTGATTGACAAGACATCCTCAGCCGGAATGCCGTCCACCAGCTCAACCTTGCAATTTCGCGCTCGCAGCATCGCCGGTGCATCGGTTACATAATACTCCCCCGTGGTCTCGTTCGGTTCGAGCTTCTGAAGCGCATCGAAAAGCATCGCAGCATCGAAACACGCATAGCTGGGGTAAATCTCACGGATCGCTTGCTGCTGCTCGTTCGCTTGCGCATGCTCGACGATGGCCTGGAAGGCGCCTTGGGAATCTCGAAGGATGCGCCCGTACCCGGTCGGATCGTCCACGTTGGCGGTGGCGAGGGTTACTGCAGCGCCGCTACACTGTTGACGATCCAACATTCGACGCAGCGTCGCGGGTCGAATCAACGGGCCGTCGCCGGCAAGCACGAACACGTCGCCGTTGAAATCTCCCAGCACGCTCTTGGCGCATCCAACGGCATGACCCGTCCCGAGCTGGGGCTGCTGCGTCACGTATACCAAGTCGTCATCGTCGCCTTGGAACACGTCGCGAACCAACTCCGCCCGATGCCCTACAACCAGAACGATCGGCCCCGCTCCAATTTCACGCACCGCTCGCACCACCCAATGGATCATCGGATGCCCGGCAACCTCATGGACGACCTTGGGGCGATCGCTGTCCATGCGCGTTCCCTTGCCGGCGGCGAGGATGATCGCGGCGACCGGCCGCTTGCCGGTGGATCTCGTCTGCTCGTATCGGTTCTCGATCACGTCGTGACGACCCGTTCCAAGGGCGGGGGATCGCTAGCCCAGCCGAACGCTTCGGCATCAAAAGCAAGCTGGCCCGCCAAGACTCGAACTTGGAATGCCTGGACCAAAACCAGGTGTGTTGCCTATTACACCACGGGCCAGTGATGCGGCAGAGAGGTGGGCCTCTGGCCACGCTTTGCCCGAACAACCGAACTCACCTCGCGGCTCGGTGCTCGGCTGGGCCGAAACCGTATCCGCGGCACGACTTCCTGAGGCGGCAGCGTTCATCAGCCGCGATCGAACGCCCCATGCGGCGCCAATTGAGGCTGATCCCATGTCAGCCCGTCTCGTCACCGGCGGCCCCATCGGAGGAAGACGCAGGATTGTACGGGCCGGCCGTTGATCGTCAACAAGGCCCGCCAAATCGGTCTAAACTCTGCCAGTCCATTGTCAGGAGCGGTATCGAGCGGCCAGCATGAATAAACGAGTCCAGGCCATCCTGAATGATCTCAGTCGCCGGCTCAATTCCCTGCCGGGCGTGTTCTCAACCCCCCAATGGGGCGGGCGGGCCTACAAGGTGCCGGGGCCGAATGGGAACGCCAAGAAACCCAAGCTCGTGGCGTTCGTGGCCATGAACAAGGCTGGCGATGCGATCGGCGTGCAATTCAAACTGACCAGGCTCCGAGCCGAGCGGGTGATCGACGATCACGACTGGATCAGCCCCCATTCGTTTCGCACGCTTGCCCCCGCCGGTTGGGTCAGCGCCGAGTTGACCGGCAAACGGCAGTTGACCGTGCTCGCGAAGCTGCTCGCCGAGAGTCGGGCCCTGTATCCGACGGTCGAGATGACGCAGGCCGATCCAAAGGAGCGAAGCACCGGCTCCGATGCCGTTTCCCGGCGAATCGATCAGGTCATGGGCGAGATGCAGGCCGAGGGTTGGCGCCCGCGTGGTGATGACGATTTCGATCGCTAAGCGGGCGGAACGGAACCACAGATGCACACCGATGGACACGGATGGGAGCCGCGAAGCCGGACCTGAGCGTCCGCGAAGGTCCGGGTCGAAACGTGAGCAGTCGCCACAGGAACGAGAGGTACGAACCTCCCCGTTTAGCGGGCGACGCGCAGCGTCCTTGAGCGCCGCTCGTTGTCAGTGATTCATTGTTCGTTGTTCAACCCCAGCGAGCCGAGCTGAGTCTGCCCCGTTTCACGCCGCGTGGGCGCGGCGGCTACACGGGGAATTGCGCGACGGGGCCGGGTTATGGTTGCGGCTTCTCGGGGGCCCAATGATCGCGAATGACTTTGCGCATGGTGGGGGTGCTCTTGAGGAAGCTGCTGCGACGGAAATCTCCGGGAAACCACTTCCAGAGAAACGCGCCGACGATGGCGTCACTTTCATCAATCGACTTCAGGGCCGCGATCAGGCAGCGCCGCTGAATCTCCTCAGCATCCTCACCGCCTTGTTTGGACTCCCACGGCCGTAGCGCGGCTTGGGCTGAACGGTTATACCCCAATTCCGCGAGCAGAATCTTGCGATCGTGCTTGGCGCTGTAGCGCTCCAGACGCTGAATCAATTTGGACCAGGACGTATCGAGTTCCTGCTGCGTCGGCAATCCGGGATGATCGACGAGCGGAAAATACGATTGAAGAGCGATAAGGTCCAGCGCATCCCAGAACGGCACCTGCTCGAACCGATCCCAATTCGCTGCGTACGTCAACGGCCCCCGGAATTCTTTTCTAACTGCCGCGATAATCTGACGCCAGTTCTTCTCGTAGTGAATCGTCCCACCCAACTCGGTTCCAACGACAAAGGCATCAGCGTCAACGGAAATCTCCGCAACCATGGTGATCCATCGCTGGTAGGTTTCGAAGAAGCGCTGCCATTGTTCGTCGGTCTCGAAACGAATCTCGCCCCGCCAGGAAAACGAACTGCCCCAATGGGCGATGTGGGGCTTGATCATGATCTTCAGCCCGAGTCGATGGGCCTCGGAAATGGGGCGCGTCAGCCAGGTTGTGTCCTGATACATCCGATTCCTGCGCGAGCCGCCGACCGTGCCGTCGGCGCGGATACCCGCATACGGGTGGATCGTCACCCAGTTCACCCCCATGGACTTCAGCTCGGCCATCGTGGTCACCATCTCATCGGACCCCCAGATGCGCCCCGAACCGGGGCAGGAGATGGTCATGCCGTGCACAATGGCGTGGGGATCGCGCGAGCCTGGGGCGGGTGTTGGATCGGGCGGGTCCGGGCTCACCAATCCGATGCTCAGGAGAACGAAACTCATCAACAGCAGGCGTTGCATAACACTCCCAGTCATTCGTGGACTCACAAGCATAGCCCGGAGAATGCACCACTGAGACACAGAGAGCACAGAGAAGAAGCGATATTCGAGGTTGACCGGACGTGGGCCCTGGCAACCTGTGCGCAGCTTGTGCTGAGACATCCCCATCTCATTTACTCCTTACTTCCTCTGTGCCAAGCCTTTGTGGCCTCTGTGCCTCTGTGGTGAGTCTTCTCAGGATTCCACCCGGACCTTCCTCACTCGAAGACTCGTTCGTCAGGACCGGCTTCCTGTTCCTATCCGTGTCCATCTGTGTTCATCTGTGGCTGCTTTCCCTCTGTGTTCTCTGTGCCTCTGTGGTGATGACTAATTCCGGGAGGCGGTTTGGACTATTCGCCGCCGAGAATGGCGCTGATGCGGTCCGCCACGGCCTCGTCGAGCTCAACGTCACCGGCCTTGGCGTTGTCTACGATCTGCTCGGGCCGACTGGCGCCGATGATACAGCTCGTCAGCTCGGGACGACGAAGGCACCACGCCAAGGCGAGCGTGGCCATCGGCACCGCCAGTCCACGGGCGACCTCGGCCAGCTTGCTCAATTTCGCCAGGTTCTCTTGCGAAAGGCGTGGGCGGATGAACTCGCCGGCCTGTTCGTCCGCAGCTCGGCTATCCGGCGGGATGCCGTCGTTGTATTTACCTGACAAGACGCCCTCCGCCAGAGGTGAGAAATTCACGATGCCCAGACCGAGGCGACGGCAGGTCGGAAAGACCTCGGCTTCCCAGTGCCGCTCGAGCATGTTGTATAGCGGCTGGTTGCTCGCCGGGCGATGCCAGCCATGATCGTCACAGATTTGGACGGCCTCGGCGATCTGCGAAGCGTTCCACTCACTGACGCCCCAGTACAGGACCTTGCCCTGGTTGATCAAGTCGTTCATCGCCCGACACGTTTCGATCAACGGGGCGTTCTCGTCATAGCGGTGGCATTGATACAAATCGATGTAATCCGTATCGAGGCGCTTCAGCGACGCGTGGCATTGCGCGAAGAGGTGCTTGCGAGCCAAGCCGCGGTCATTGGCCCCGGGGAAGGGCCAATCCCGTTCAAAACCCCAGTACACCTTCGTGGCCAACACATAGGCGTCGCGGCGAAATGGGGCCAGCGCCTTTCCGACCAGGACCTCCGTCTCGCCCCGCCCGTAGACGTTGGCGGTATCGAAGAAGTTGATACCGTTCTCGTAGGCGGTGCGATGTAAGCGATCGGCGTGCGCCTGGCCCTGTCGGTTCAGCGTAAGCCAGGATCCAAAGCCGATTTCAGAGAGCTTGACGCCCCACATGCCGAGGCGGCGATAGTTCATCGGAATTTACACTCCAAGTGGCGACTCGTCGATGCGACGCTCGGATCATATCGTATGGCCAAGGCATCTTGTGTATTGTTCACAGCCGTGGTTAAAGACACACCACCAGACGAGGCCGACCCGCAGCGACTCACCCCCGCGCTGCTGCGGTGGGCGTACCGGCAAGGATGGTTCCCGATGGCCAACCCCGAGGCCGGCGCGATCGAGTGGTTCAATCCCGATCCGCGGGCGATCATCCCGCTCGACGCGTTCCACGTCCCGGCGACGTTGTCACGAGAAGTGCGCAAAGGGCGCTTCGAGATCCGCTGCGATACGGTCTTTGAGGGCGTCATGCGAGCCTGTGCAGCGCCGCGAGCGCCGGACGACTTGACGTGGATCGACGACGCCATGATCGAGGCCTATGTACGCCTGCACGAGGAGGGTTCGGCTCATTGCCTCGAAGCGTGGCTCGGCGATCAACTCGTCGGCGGGCTGTATGGCGTACACGTGGGCGGCGCCTTCTTCGGTGAGTCGATGTTCAGCCGGCCCGATCTCGGCGGCACGAACGCCTCGAAGGTGTGTCTCGTGCATCTCGTCGGCTGGATGCGTCATCGCGGGTTTACCCTGCTGGACACGCAGTTTGGGACTGAGCACTTAGAACAGTTCGGCTGTATTGAGATCGATCGCAGGCAATATCTTGTCCGGCTCGCCGACGCCGTGCAGCGCGACGTCGCCTGGGGTGATTTTCGGGTTCGGCCGGACGAGACCGCCTCGGCCACCGACTCACCGTGAAAGCAAACGTCCCCCGCAGTAGTATCCTTAGCAACTATCTCAGAACCCCACTTCCGGT
>JADFNO010000129.1 GCA_022563315.1 Planctomycetota bacterium
GCCACTGCGTCCAGTTAGCCCACCGTGCGAACCTCGGCATCTGGGCCATCAGCAGCCCTGGAATCGCCCTGGCGGTCTCCAACAGGGCACAGCGCGCCGCGTGTTCGGCCGCCCGCTCAAACGGGGTCAAATCCCTATGGTGCGGCCCCGTGCGTCCGCAGAGCGCGATCGGTGCGGGCTAATTCAGGCAACCCAAGCCCCGGTGGTTTGCCCGTCGGGCGCTTTGAGCCGGGCACTTACTATGCGCTGGGGATTCGCCTGCCTTGGACCGTAGCCTCCGCCATAAGAACCGGTGATGCGGCGAGCCGATCGCGGGCGATCACTTGCCCTGTCGTGCGGTTGATGCGGCCGAACTCTAACACGCCGGTCGGGCAGCTCTGCACACATGCCGAGCAGCGAACGCACTGGGCGAATAGCGCTCGCTCGCACCGATCAACCGCTCCCGCAACCGTCGTTGCTGTTGCGACAGTCGGCATCAGGCGTCGAGTCGGAGCCCTTGAGGAACCCGTTGGCCGGTTCGACGCCGTTGAACGACAGACCCGTCGCGGTCACATTCGTCACATCACTGGTGTAGCAGATGTTGCCCGCCATGAGCAATGTGAATGTAACTTCGCCCTCTGCATTCGTTGATCCGCCGAAGTTATACGAATTATTGCCGTGGAGGGTCATGAGGACGCTGGCGCCGTCCACGGGCGCACCGGTGTCGTCGACGATGGTGACCGTAATCTTCAGATGCTTGAGGCCCGCAGGCCCACCCTGCGTCTTGTACGTAATGCAATCGACGATCGCGCTATCGCCGCCGGGGGCGCACGCCGGATCGCCTGCGCAATCGTCATCGGCACAGTCGATGAAGCCGTCGCCATCGTTGTCGATTCCATCACTGCAATCGGTTTCGTTGGTTGGCGGATCGCCACAGTCTCCCGGGCAGTTGAACTGATCCTCACTGCCCTCGCAAACACCATCGCCACACACGGGCGGATCACCGCCACACCCGTCCACACACGTTCGACTCTCAGCGAACGCGACGATCTCGGGAATCGTCTCCGTCGGGTGGAATCGATTGGCACAGGTGATGAAGGCGTTCATCGTGTAATTGCTGCACGAACAGTGACCGGCGCCCCAACTGTGGCCAAGCTCGTGTGCCGAGAGATCGGTCACACACGCGAAGTTTCCACTGTAATCCGACTGCACGACGCTGTATTGGTAGCTCGTGCAAACCGATGAAAGCCAGGCAATCCCGATCGTGCTGCCGCCAAGGTCCCGGCCGGTGAAGAGCTGCGCTACATCACGCTGGATACCGGCTAGGTTGGTTTCCCATTCCGCCCGGAACGAAGTGAGAAGCTTGTTCGCGCCGTTGCCCTTGTAAGGATCGTTGGAAGTCGACCGCACGATGATCGTGCCGAGCGAATGGGTCAGACCAACGTCACGCTCGTATTGAACGTTCAGCGTGTTGATGACACTGTTGATTTGAGCTTCGACGGCGGCAACGCTGCCATAGGCTTGGAAATACTCAAAGTCGGCATCGCACGCGAGCTCGGCAACGCATAACCCGCCGGCCGCAAGTGGATCACCGTCGTCTACCGATCCGGCTTCAGCCAACGGCGCGTCGGCTCGAAACGGCTGTTGGATGGCGTCAAGGGCACAGGTTCTATTCGTGGGAAGGACATCCTCGGTGCGGTATACGACATACGCGCCGTCAGCTGCCTCGGCGATGCGACCGTGAATGGGTTCGAGCCAATACTCATCCCCGCCCTGGAGCACGATGCGCGCGTGCAATCCATCGTCGAGCATCGAGCCGACGACGACACTTCCGGCAACGCCCAGCAGCGAACCACGAAGCGTGCGGACCGGACCCGGCGCATGGGCGCGGATTTGGCCGTCCGCTCCCTGCACCAACAGTTGATAGTTGTCAGAGCGCACCGAGTACGGCTCCAGATGCAGGACCTGCAACGTGCCTTCGATCGACACGAAGCCGATGAGCGGCTGGCCCGGCGTCTCGTCGATGATCAGGTTTTCAACGTAGCTGGCGCGCAGTCCCAGCGCGGCGTTGACGAGCGTGGCCAGCTCGTCGGACTGGACGGCCGATGGGCCGGCTAGGGTCGTGGCCGCGGTTATCGGCCCGACGATGACTGCCGCCATCAATATACGAGACAAGACTCGACCGCTGTGATCGAATGTGCGCATCTGGAAACTCCTTGAAGGATCGCCGAGAGCTCGGTTCAACACATGGACAGTCTCGACCGAGCCGTCACTCGCCCTACAAAATCGCCCGAACTGTATTGTGACCCGCCTAGCCGCAGGATGCAACCCGCCATCGCCTGGAATCTCACGGCGAGGGCGTTGCAGTCCAACCCCCCAGTGGGTCGGAACGCTGTCTACTTCCCCGCATTGGCTGCTCCTACTGCGAGTCGATCCAGTCGTTCACGCGCGTTTCGAGGACGGTCAGCGGTAGGGAGCCGGCGCCGAGCACGACGTCGTGAAACGCGCGGACGTCAAACCGCTCGCCGAGCGCTTCCTCCGCCTTGGTGCGCAGTTCCCGTATCTTCAACTCGCCGATCTTGTACGCACACGCCTGGCCGGGCCAGCCGATGTAGCGATCTATTTCGTTTTCGATGTTCAACTCACTGAGTGCGGTGTTGTGAAGCATGAACTGTATTGCACGATCGCGCGACCAGCCGAAGGCGTGCAGCCCGGGATCGACGACCAATCGGCACGCCCGCCACATCTCATACAACAATCGGCCGAAGTCGTTGTACGGATCGTCGTACATGCCCATCTCGAGCCCGAGGCGTTCGGAATAGAGCGCCCAACCCTCGCCGAAGGCAATGAAGTACGCGTCCTTGCGGAACTCCGGCAATCCTTCGAGTTCGTGCGCCAGCGCAATCTGAAGGTGATGTCCGGGCACGGCTTCGTGCATCGCTAACGGAATCATTTCGTACTTGGGGCGTTGATCCAGCGCGTAGGTATTAGCCATGAAGAACCCGGCCTCGGCGTTGCGAATATCACCGTGCTGGTAGTAGGCCGTGGTTTGGGTTGGGGCCATGAATTCGGGGATTTCCTTCACGCCGTAGGGCAAGCGAGGCAGCGTCCCGAAGAGCTTTGGCAGCCACCCGTCCACGCGCTTGCAGATGTCGCGATAACCAGCGAGTAGATTCTCTTCAGACGTGTGATAGAAACGCGCATGGGTGCGCAGGTAATCAACAAAGGCGTCAAAGAGCGCATCATCATCATCAAGCGATCTTGCCTCAGGGTTGTGCTCCAGGAAATCACTACGGCGAATGACCTCGAGCATCTCGGCCCGGATGCGCGCGACTTCGGAAAGTCCGATGTCGTGGATCTCCTGAGCGGTCAGATTGGTCGTAGTAAAGGTTCGCAGTTGGTGGTTGTAGTAGTCAACTCCATCCGGCAGGTCTGTTGCCGCGACCGTATCCCGGCAGTTGGGCAAATACTCATCGTTGATGTATGTCGTATAGTTGCGCAGTGCAACGCGCAGCTCGTGGGAAATGAGATTGAACCCCAGTTGCAAGCCAAACCGCTGATCCGCGTCGATGTGATCCGGGAATCGATCAAACGGCACCCCAAGCGCATCAAGCGCATCACCTTCAAGGATGGCTTCGAGCTGCGCGGGAATGCCCGCAAGGGTGATCTTGGCGGGCGTGCGCCGCTCATCGATCCCCAAGCGCATCAATGCGATCATGTTGTCCAGGGCTTGTGGGATTTGAGAGAGGCGCGCCAGGTAATTGCGATAATCCTGGGCAGTACTGAAACGAACACGCTCCGCCATCTGCGGAATGTCCTGGTGAATCCCGGATCGGCTACCAATGGGCATGAGGAAACTACGGAAGCGATGGCCCTCGATGTCCCGCGTGAGCTGCAACTCGAACAGGTCGTAGTTGAGCCGGTCATCGGTGTTCAGCTCGTTGCGGTCGATGGTGTGAAGTTGATCGACAAACGCTTTGGTCTGTTGATGTCGGAGTTCAATCGCGCGCAGGCTGGTGTCGGCGATCCGATCGGCGTGTGTGTAGTCGCCGCGGGCCATGGCCTGGGCGGGGAACTGCTCCATCTGCCATTGAAAGCGGTCCTCAAAGAGCTGATGGAGCCGGCCGGCCGCGGCTGGCGGCTCGTCTTGGGGGAAGGCCCCGGCAGTCAGCCAAAGGACAACGAAGATCGAGCTGAGGATGTACGTGCGCATGCCTTAGCGTACCATGCAGATCGTTGTGTGTTGCGAACTGGGCTTGGACAGCACACCATAGAAGGACTGGCGCCGGAATCTCCAGGAGGACAGGCTATGGCGGGTTCGAAGACTGTTACACGACGTCGATTCATTCAGACCACGGCCGCGGCATCGGTCGTCTTGAGCAGCCCGGCCGCGAGCTGGGCCCGAGTGTTGGGGGCAAACGATCGATTGAATATGGCCGTGATCGGCACCGGCGGCATGGGGAGGGGCCACACTAACGAATTGATGGGTCGCCGAGAACGCGACAACCTGCTCGTGACGCGGGTGTGTGATGTCTATCGGCGTCGCCTGAACCACGCCGTGGGGATCATCGAGGGCAGCGACGCCAGCGGCACCATGGAGTATCGCGACGTGCTGGACGATCGTGATGTCGATGCGGTCGTTATCGCTACGCCCGACCATTGGCACACGAAGATTGCGATCGAAGCGATGGAAGCCGGCAAGGATGTGTATTGCGAAAAGCCGTTGTCGTTGACGATCGAACAGGCGATCGAGTGTCGCGACGCGGTCAAGCGGTACGGCCGAACGTTGCAAGTGGGGCCGCAGGGAACGAGCGAAGATCGGTTCTGGAAAGCGCGCCGGGCGATCGAGGCCGGTCGCATCGGCGACGTAACGTGGAGTCAGGGAAGTTACTGCCGCAATTCGCGCGGCGGACAGTTCAATTGGCATATTGATCCGGACGCCGGGCCGAACAATTCTTCCGACGCCGATGGCTACGTTTGGTGGGACCGCTGGCTGGGGCACGAATGGGGTCTGGCGGAGAATATCCCGTGGAACGCGGACCACTTTTTCAGGTTCCGTAAGTACTTCGCATACAACGGCGGCGTGGCGACCGACTTGCTATATCACAGACTCGCGCCGTTGCTGCTGGCGATCAGCGGACCGAACGGCGAATACCCCCGCCGGGTCGTGGCCTCCGGCGGCAAATATTTCGAAAAAGACGGTCGCGATATCCCCGACACCTTCATGATGATGGTGGATTACCCATCTGAGCACACCATCGTGTTGATCAGTGTCATGACCAACGACGTTGGAATCCCATACATAATCCGCGGGCGATACGGCACCATGGAGTTTGGCGGCTCACTGACGATCAAAGAGCAAGCCACGTGGTGGCCGGAGTTTCGCAAAGTCAATGCGGGGGAGTTTGCCCACCGCATGGTTCGCAACGACGATGGCAAGGAGGCGCCGGACCCCAAACCCGGCCAAGCGTCGTTCGAGATTCACACTTCGCCGCGGCGCGATCACATGGGCAACTTCCTCGATGCGGTCCGTGGCGATGCGCAGCCGCACTGCAACGTCGATCTCGGCTGTTCGACGATGGTCGCGATCAAAATGGGAGTCGAAGCCTATCGGCAGAACAAGACGCTGCTGTGGGACGCCGAGCGCGAGGTCGTGATCGCAGGGTGACCGACCCCGTTGGCCAGGAACGCCATGGCAGGAACGGGACCACGTCGCTGCCTCAAAACCGATGGTATCCCGATTCGATCGGAACCTCGCCCACGCCAATATCCAGTGGCACGGGCATCTTGCCCGTGCAGATGTCACGCCATGATAAGTCGCACGGGCAAGATGCCCGTGCCACCGGAGTCGCGCCGATCGATCCCTCGGGACCGGCAGATTTATCGTGGCGCCAGACGACCAGCGCATGCAGCCGCTACGGTGCGGAAGGACCGATAGGTACGGCTTTGGGGAAGGTGTGCGGCCTGGTCCGGGCACTGGGCAGAGGGTGCGACCTTATCGGATTCACCGAAACACTGGATCGGCGCGGTACGCCAGGGAGTCCCCAAGAAGGCTTGCGCACGTGACGATATAAGCGTGTCAACGATTCATTGGGCTCTTGGCCGTCCCTTTTTCGGGTGCATCGAACGGACCCCCTTGCGTAACTTAGGTGTCCGCCTGTTGCAGGGGGCGAGCGAACGGGCCCGACCCAGACTCGACTCATGCGAATTCAACACCATGTGTCAATGCTGCAGTTCGTGGCGATCGTCGGCGCGATCGCGCTGGCGGCGATGGTCGGGTTACTCATGTCGCTCATCGAGTCGGCCACTCAAAACCTCATGACGACGACCGCGCAGCATGACCGCCTCGCTGATCTTCAGACCGAGGCGGCGGATCTGGACGAGGTGATCGCAACGCTCGACGCCGAGTCGGCGGCAAAAGCGCTGTTGACGGTTGACCGATCGATCCAACGCTGGTTGGTTGATCTGATCGAGATGCGCCGTGCCTCCGACCACATCAGTGCGACGACCTTTGACAACGCCACGCAGCCGCTGCAGCGGATGATCCAAATCTTCCCGGACATCACCGGCGATCGGAAGTCCGGGCCGGAATTCGCGGATGCGCTTGCCCAGCTCCAAACCGACTCGACACGGTACGCGCGCAGCGTAGACAAACTTCAAGCGCTCGCCGCGTCCGCCGTCAATGCCACCGCCACGTCACTCACCCGACGTCGACGGATCGGCATGCTGGCGATCGGCGTGCTGTGCCTGTTGTATCTGGCCATGATCGAGAACATGCGGTATTGGACGACGCGACGATTGGTTCGTCCGGTCGAGGAGCTCGCCGACGCCGCCATTCAAGCCATGCGCGGAGAGGAATCTCTGCCGCAGTTGGAAGAATGCGGCACGCAAGAGCTCAACGCGTTGGCCCGGATGCTTTCGTCGTTTGTGGAGACGCTGAAGCAGAAGGTCCTTGAGCGGACGGCCGAGCTGGAGCGCCAAAAGGTGACCCTGGAGCGTGAAGTCGCGGTTCGACGCCGGGCAGAAGAGCAACTGCGACACGCGGCGTTTCACGATCGTCTCACAAGCCTGTGCAATCGCGACCTGCTGATGGACCGCTTGGATCGCTGCATCACCCGCGCGCGGCGAAATACAGATTACAAATTCGCGGTGCTCTTCCTCGACGTCGATCGGTTCAAAGAGGTCAACGACAGTTTAGGGCACACGGTCGGCGACGAGCTATTGGTGGGGATTGCCAAGCGCATCCAGACCTGCCTCCGCAACACTGACACCCTCTCCCGGGTCGAGAGCAACACGATCTCCCGCATCGGCGGCGACGAGTTCGTGATCTTGCTGGACGGCATCAAGGCGCGCACTGATGCCAGCCTCGTCGCCGAACGCCTGCAAACCGAGTTGGCCGCACCGTTCAAGCTCAGCGGCCGCGAGGTATTCTCCAGCGCCAGCATCGGGATCGCGTTCAACGAGCTCGAGTACGACACACCCGACCACCTGCTCCGCGACGCCGACGCCGCAATGTATCACGCCAAGGCCTCCGGGAAAGCGCGGCACGAGGTGTTCAACAAGCGAATGCACGAGCAAGCCATGGCCCGACTGCAACTCGACACCGATCTGCGCCGAGCCGTCGAGAACGAGGAACTCATCGTCCGGTATCAGCCGATCGTCAACCTCCGCACCGGACGCATCGACGGGTTCGAGGCGCTGGTGCGGTGGAATCACCCGGAACGGGGGTTGGTCTCGCCGTTGGAGTTCATCAGTCACGCGGAAGAAACCGGACTCGTCGTTCAGCTCGGAAAGCGAGTTCTGGAGCAGGCATGCAGCCAAATCCGCGCCTGGCAGGACGAGTTCGGACTTGAAGCGTCTCTGGCCATCAGCGTCAACGTCTCCAAGCGCCAGGTCGCGGAACCGGGCCTGGTGCAGACCGTGAAGGAAATCCTCGAGGACACCGGGGTCGACGGGCGGTGCCTCAAGCTGGAGATCACCGAGACCGTCATCATGGCCAACCCCGATTCCATCACCGAGGTCCTACACAAGCTTCGCGAGCTCGGCGTTCAGATTCACATGGACGACTTCGGAACCGGCTATTCCTCGCTCAGCTACCTGCACCGGTTCCCGATCGACGTGCTGAAAATCGACCGCGAGTTCATGAGCACGATGAACGCGAACAAGGACTATGCCGGGATCGTTCACACCATCGTCGTGCTGGCGCACAACCTCAACATGGAGGTGATCGTCGAAGGTGTGGAGACGCGCGATCAGCTCTCGCAACTGATCGCCCTCGATTGTGATCACGCCCAAGGTTTCTACTTCGCCGAGGCACTCGACCCCGACAAAGCGAAGGAGCTGCTCGTGTCGAGGCCGCATTGGATCCCGGCCTCGGCTGCGTAATGCTGACGCCCCAACAAAGACGCTCAGCTTCGCCTGGGCCTCCAAACCGCAACACAGACGACTCCGAACCCGCCCCCCGTTGATAGCCCGGGCTAGGTTGACCCCGATCAGGACGTGATCGCGCCCATTCAATTCCCCAGCCCCTTGAAGGTCTATCATCATCCCGACAGGAGACGAGCCGGCCGACTGTCCCACGAATTGCCACGAGAGGAGAAGCCATGAAACCCACCACGCTCTGCCCGTGCGGCAGCGGCAAATCGCAATTCCACTGCTGCGGCGACCATCCGAAGTCGAAGATCAACTTTCGCTCCCTCGTGACGTGGTCCTTCATCATCCTGCTCGGGTGCGGGATCGCCGCGATCACGTTCTCCCAGCCCCAAGATGACGTCCCCAGCCCCGCCGCCGGTCTAACCCCCGCACCGATTCAACCGTTCAACAACGGCGCTGCCTCGACAACATTCCCCTCCGGCATCAACCTCGGCACCACGCCGTCTGGACTCGGCTCGACTTCAGGCAGCAAAGTACCCGCGCCGCCAAACATCACCAATCCCTCGCCTTGGCAATATGACGAGGCGACGTATCGCCACTACGACCCCAACCACGCGCATTGGCATGCCGGCCCGCCGCCCAACGATCCGAACGCCCCTGCCGTCTCCGTCTCCGGCAGCGAAGTACCCGCGCCGCCCAACATCACCAATCCCTCGCCTTGGCAGTACGACGCCGTGACGGATCGGCACTACGACCCCAACCATGCACATTGGCATGACGGCCTCCCGCCGGCCAACTAACCCGACACCCCCGGCACTTCGCCTCGCAACGCATTTCATCCTGCCTCGCCCATTACCACGGCAACCGCTCACCATTGTGAGTGAAGAACTCACCTGAATCGTCCGCCGTCAAGCCGTCGATAACCTTGATCATTCCCGCGATCGACTCGGCCGGGGTCAATCTCGCGTTGGGCCCGCCCATGTCCGTCTTCACCCAACCGGGGCTCATCGTGATGCATCGGAATCCCTCATCGCGCAGCTCATTGGCGATGCTTCGCGTAAACATGTTCAGGGCAGCTTTACTTTCTCGATACCCGTAGCCGATGCCGCGCGTATTCCGTGCAATACTCCCCATCGCACTCGTAATGTTGACGATGATCTTGCGTTCACCTTTTCGAAGGGATGGCAACAGCGCCTGCGTCACGCGCATCGGCCCGATCGTGTTGACCTGGATGATGCGTTCAACCATGTCAAGATCAGCATCCACAATTGACGTTGCCCGCCCGCCGATACCCGCATTGTTGATGAGGATATCCAGCTGCATTTCGCCCAGACGCTCGCAAAGGCCCGCCACACTCGCCGCATCCGTGACGTCCAGTTGCTCGACCCGCACGCCCAACGCATTGAGTTCATCCGCAGCCTTGGGTTTGCGCGCGGTCGCAATCACCGTATATCCCGCTTCGTGAAATTGGCGCGCGAACTCGAGCCCCAGCCCGCGATTCGCCCCGGTTATCAACACCGTCGGCCGGGGCGGCGAGCCCGCTTCGTCCTGCGGCTGAGCGAGTCCAAACGAGCAGAGCGCCCAAACGATCGTAATGACGAACATTCCTTGCCATGCGGTCTTCATTGTGTTCCTTTCTCAAGCATGTGACCCGAACACGATGATACCGCGCGGGCCGATCGGCGCGCGCAATCGCGACCGCCCATCCCTATATAGGATGGCTGCCCTATTCGACCCACCGCCGCTTCGGACCCGCCAGGCCCAACCCTCCTGGGTCAATCGTTCCGGCTCTATCGACCGCTCCGCCTGTGTGGAACTGCGGGCATCGGACGTCTGGCGGTTTGCCGAATTCGCCACAATTGCCCATCCGTGCCATCACGGCGCGCGCAATCCCGGCCTCGTTCATGGCTACCGCGAAGCCGCAAGCGAAATAAATGTGTCCGCTCGATTTCTCGCTCGCGTCCAACGAAACCGCCGGCCACGCCACCTCCAAGGCGACCTCCGCACCACGAAATCAAACGCGATGAGGCAGAGCCATCAGCGGTCAGCGATCAGCTTTCAGCAAGAACGGCGCAGACACATTCGTATTCACCTTCCCACGCCCGCGCTCAATCCCAACAAAGGCGCGCCGCAAACCAAGTTCCTCGGCCTGTGGGAACACTGGTCACAAACTATCCGCATCGAACGTTGGCGACTACATGATCGCCTCGCTCAACACTTTCTGATGTGTCCCAGCTGCAATCAGAAGTTCCGCAAACTCTTCATGCCCATGTGTACAAGGGAGGAGACTCGCGACGCCGATCTCGCCCAGGCCTGGATCAACCAACTCGACGCGCATCAGCGCGTCAAGCCATCCCTCACGGCCCATCGCGCAACCCTTCTCGATCGCTACGGCTTGTTATTCACAACCGGCCGACGCTTGGTATGCCGCAAATGCCTCGGCCTGAGGTACGGACAAGTCAGAAACAAACCCTCCTAGCCGCTTGCGGCTTCGCGCTCCCCCCTCCCCCCCCCCCC
>JADFNO010000015.1 GCA_022563315.1 Planctomycetota bacterium
ATAGGCGATACAGGACTCGAACCTGTGACCTCACGGGTGTGATCCGTGCGCTCTAGCCAACTGAGCTAATCGCCCGAGGGCCTGAGTATATCCCATCACGCCCCGCGCGGCAGCGGCCCGAGACAGTCAGGGGAACTGGATCGCAGCATCGGCGGGACGCTGAATGATCTCACCAACGTGTTTCGCCAGCGCGCTGACCGCATCCTGGCGAGCCGGCGCCAACGGGCGATACCCGGAGGAATCGACGCCCGCGATCCGCGACCAAGCGGGCTGGTTCCGCGCTTGCTGCAACGTCACCGGGAGCTTCGGAGCTGACACCGTGGGCAGATTCAATCGACGCGGTTGGTCCATCGACACCGGCTGTTGCGCCGCATGCCCCCGCCGCAGCAGGGCGCGGGTCAGCATGATTTGGCGCGTACCCAGGAGGCGCAGCGTCGCATCATCGATGCGCAACTCCGTCTCACCTTGGGCGCGGCGCATCAGACGCCGGCCATGCGATCGCCCCGCCCCGATCACGCCACCGACCGCGGCGCCGATCGCGGTCAATGCCCCGAGACTCGCCCCGGCCGTCATCATCTCCAGCACAAATCCGATCGCCGCCCCCGTCGCCGCCCCACCGCCTACCTTGATCCCAAACTGCTTGAGCGCTTCGGGCGCAAACAGATCAAGCCCCCACTTCCCGTTCTCGATCGGAATCGCCTCCGACTCGCAATCGTCCGAGCTGAATCGATGCAATTCCAGAAGTTGATCCACGCACCGCTGCTCGCGCGCACACACGTCATTGCGAAGCCTTTTGAGCGCGGCCTCGGCTTGGCCCGCATCGCTCATCGGCACGAACATCGCGTACGCAGCGGCGTCGATCAGCAGATCGGAGACAAGATCAGCGGAGGCCTTGATGACCGCTACCCGCTGGCGGCGGCGATCCTCGATCAACGTATTGAGCGTGGCCTCGTGCGCATCGAGCAGCGTTCGCATCTTCTCATACAGCCGTTGCTCGCAGACCTCATCGAACACCACGGTGTCGAACTCGGCCACGGCATGCATGTTCACGCGGGACAAATGCTCACGCCACAGACTCACCTTCGCATCGTCGAACGCGGTGAAGTTCAACACCGGCACAATCGGCGTGGCGCAGCGCCCAAGAATCTCCAACTCGTCACGGTGCTTGCCCAGCACACGATCGCGGGCATCGATCACGTACAGCGCGACGTCGCTTACCAGCACTTGACGAAGCGCCTTGGCTTCCTGGGCAAAGTCGGATTCGGCCTTGGGGCTGTCCAGGAACTGTATCACAAGCTCAATACCATCGGCACGTCGACCACCGGCCAGACCGTCAAGATGCTCCAGGAGCCCGATGGAATCTTCAAGGCCGGGCGTATCGTAGAGCGCCATGACCTTGCGGCCGTTCGCAAGCACAGCCGCGCCCTCGACGTGTCGCGTGGTGGCGGGGTGAATGGAAACTTCGCCGAAGCCGGCGTCGCGCATCAATGTTCTCATAAGCGAAGTCTTGCCGGTGTTGGTGTGCCCGACCACGGCGACGGTTAGCATTGAGTCGCTCACAGCCGCGCCTCCTTCGCCAGCGCCAGATCCAGGCGGTGGCGCATGTCGTCGAGCCACCGTCGCGCGGCATCAAGCGCATCAACGTCAGTGGCATCGTCCTGAGCGATCGCTTGATCGAGGATACGGGTAATGGCGACCTCATCACGGCCTTGCAGCTCCAACAAAAGCGCAAAGAGCGCCGCGGCCCGAAGGGCATCACCTCGCGCAGCCGAATTTGTTGTTCCACCGTCTGCGGGTTCGGCGTCCACCGACTTGACCGCTTTGGTCGCCGTGGCGACAGCGGCGCCGATCGCCGTCCACATCGGCAATGCGGCGATGGCGACCGGTGAGAGCAGCGTCGCGGCGGCAACGCATCCAAGCGCCCCGGCCAGCGCGCCGCACGCCATCCAGCGGGCATCGACGCGAAGCCGCGGCGGCAAAAGGTTCGTAACGCGCTGGACACTAGTTCGAAATGGCGCGGTTACATCGCCTTTCAAGTCCAGCGGCGCACCAAGGAGTTTACGCCACGACTCATGCTCATCGCGATACAGTGCGCCGATCGCTTGGTGCAGTTGAGCCTGTTCTTTCACCGTCGGTGATTCCGGCCAGCGTCGATAGTGATCGAGAATCAGGTCGAACGCCGCTTCGACACGCCGCAGCACGGGACGTTGAGGCGGCGCTCCGACAAGGTCCGCGAGCTTAGCGAGGTTCGCTTGCGTCATATGATCCAGATCCACTTCGACGACGCGCTGCTCAGGCACGCCCGCTGCCGCCGCCAACGCGCGCCAATCTTCAACCCGAGTTCGCATCTGCTGGGCGTCCCCTCGAACGCGCAGCGCCTGACCGCCCGTAAGGACCAATCCAACGGGACAACCGGCGGCGATCTGAACTTGTTTGACAAACGCGCTGATACCGCGATCAGGCGTGGTGGTCAGGGCCGTCACGATGACCATGATTTGCGGTTGAGTGGCGGATGCTTGCAGTTCATCGAGTACGCGACGCCGATCGTTGCGATCGTCAACGAATCCGAGGTCGTTCCAAGCAATGCCATCCATGGGCGGCGGCCACGTTGCCGGTGGCGTGTCGATTTCTAAACCCAGTACAGCGGGCGGACCAACATCGCGCTGGGCATTGTGGGCCGAGGTGGATGTAGCCGTCGCCGGGGGCATCGAACGTGCTGCACGATCGTGATCCACGATGCCCAGCGACGCCGAGGACGGCATCAACCGCGCTTGTAAACGCAGATAGCCCGGCTGTGAAGTATCCAGCCGCCATCGAGCCTGCGCGCGGCGCCGACGCTGAAGGCACAGGCCGAGCAAGAGCAGGCGCGGCAGAAGTCCGTACACGATGACGCTTCCGATCAACAATCCCGACCACGCACCTTGGGCTTGCTCGGCGGCGGCGCGATCGGTGATCGGCCAGCGCGCTTCGATGATCTGCTGGGCGGATGGGGTCGGGAAGCCTGCCGCCTGCGGCCCGATCGCGATCGCTCGGGTGAGCGGAGTGTAGGTGTCAGCGGCGAGAATCGTCGTCTCCCAAGTGAATAGGTAATGTCCGGTACTGAGCATGATGACGACGAGCACGAGCGCACCGACATTGAACGCCGCCCAAGCCCCGTGACTAATCGCCCCCAGCGTCCACCGGCCGAGCGGGGATCGCCTCAGCACAACTCCGTGCGCTTGAATCGCAGCGGCGTGCGCGGGTCCGGTGTGGAACTTGGCCGCTAGCCAGCGCGTTGCCCACAGGGCAAGCGACCCGAGCGATCCCCTGGCCAAGGCGGACGGCCGCACGAGCATCACCACAAACCAGACGACGAGCAGCACCGTCTGTATCCCCACCAACCCACCAAGCAGGCGAAAGAAGTTGACCGGGACCTCGCGAGGAACATCAAGCAAGGCCCGGGCCGCGCCGACCCCAGCCGCCAAGGCCAGCAACACGAGCACGGCGACAACCGTGGCCGCGGTACGATCGACGCGCCGAAGGGACGTTCGAAGCTCCCCGGCGATCGACAAGGCCCCGGCCCGCGCGACCAGGCGCTGCTCGAACCCTCCGCCGGACTCGATCGCCAACGCTTGGGCCTGTGGCTCGTCGATGGCGGCGGCGCCGTCCTGCTCCAATGCTCGGACGGACTCAGTGAGCAACCGATCGGCAAAGACAACCGGTGCGCCGGAACCACGGGCGGGACTGGTTTGGGAACGGCGGCTCATAGCCCCATAGTACGATCGGCCGCAGCGGTCAGGGCTGAGGCATGGACAGCGTGAATTGTTGGGAGACTATGAAGCGGGCTTTCAGGCGGGAGAATCGTCATCCGACTTTTGGGTGCTGACAACTTTCTCCGCCTCACCGGCCGAGCTGGCGGATTCTTCCTGCCGAGCGGAAGATTCCAGCGACTGCTTCGGCCAATCCTTCATTTGCTGGGCCGGCTTGGAAGACTCGTCTTCTATATCGTCGTCGAGGCCCTTGATGCCGCGCTTGAACTCGACGATCCCCCGCCCCAAGCTCCGCCCAACCTCAGGGAGCCGCCGGCCGAAGATCAACAATCCCAGCACCAGCAGGACAATCCATTCATATCCGCCGGGCAGTCCGAAGGCGAGCAAGCGCTCGCCAAGCAAGCCGAATGTCGTCATCGCATCGTCCTCTAAAAGGAGCGGTCCTGCTCCTCACTACGCCATTGTAGGGCACGATCGCAGCCGGTGATCTCTTCGGCCAAGACGCGGACCGATCTGGCGGATATTGCGTGATTTGAGGCAGTTTGGCAAAACCAAAGGACTTGGGGCGACCGTTTTCCCGGCGGCGTCATCTGCAATCGGTCCCCGGCGGCTCGGTTCTGTTTGATGGATCACCAGTTTGCGCTGATTGCTTGGTGGGACGGGCTTCCAGCCCGTCCGTTTCACTGTCTCAGACGGGCAAGATGCCCGTCCCACTATCCATCAGACACAACCTGATCGCTGGGGCGTGGCTGACTGTCGCGTCGATCGACCCCGTCGAGCCGGCCCGCCCAGACCGTTGCGATTGTCAATGACCCGCGGGAGGTTGATCCGATACTCGCCAATGGAGTCAGCGAGATTCGCAACTTCAGTCATCACAACCATCGTTTGGAAGAAGGGTTGGCCCACATCATGATGCGCTTCAGAGCCGTGGCAGTTTGTGTCGTTCTTTGCACGTTGATCGGCTGCGCAACTAAGCAAGTCGCGCAGATGCCGGTGGAGCCCAAACCGGATTACGCCCGGGCGCTCTCAGATGGCGCGAGCGCCCTGAGCCTGATCACCGACCCCACGCGGCTGCCCGATCTGGCGGCGGCCTATGCCAATCATGACTCCACGCTGCTGGCGGCGATCGAGCAGAGCCTGGCATGGTTCGCGGCCCCCTCCAGCCGTCAGTTCTTTCCCTTTGAGCAGATCACACACGAACAGGCACAGGCCAGCCTTCGCGCACTTTACGATCTGCTGGCGAACTCGTACGACGAGCCGGCGTTCGTGGCCGACCTCCAGCGGATGTTCGATGTCTATGAATCGGTTGGGTACAACGGCCGGGGCGTCGTGCTGTTCACCGGGTATTACGCGCCGACGTTCCGCGCCAGCCGAACCCGCACCAGCCGGTTCGCCTATCCGCTTTACAAGCGCCCGCCTGATCTCGTCACTGATCCGGTGACGGGGGAGCCGCGGGGGCGCAGACGCCTGGACGATTCGATCGGTTCGTACTACACCAGACGCCAGATCGACCAGTCGCGGATGTTTGCGGGCAAGGAGCTGGTGTGGCTCCAAGACCCACTGTCAGCGTATATTGTCCACATCAATGGCTCGGCGAAACTTCGCCTTGCCGACGGCTCGCTGATGTACATCGGGTATGCGGGCAAGACCGATCGCCCCTACACGGGCCTGGGGCAGTCGATGCTCGACGAGGGTTTGCTGCGCACCGAGGAGCTGAGTCTGCCCGCGGTTCGGCGTGTGTATGAACAGAATCCGAAGATGGTCACCGAGCTGATCTACCGCAACGAGAACTACGTGTTCTTCACCGAATACGATGGCGACACGTGGCCGGCGGGATCACTGGGCGTGCCGGTGACGGCACAGCGCACGTTGGCCACCGACAAGAAGGTCTATCCGCGGGGCGGTCTCGTGCTGGTCGATACCAAAGCGGTAACGTTCAGTGAAGGGCAGCGCGACTTTCTTCAGTTCATGCTCGATCAAGATACGGGCGGCGCGATCCAGGCCCCGGGTCGAGCCGACATTTTCATGGGTGTCGGCGCCAGCGCCGAGATTCTCGCCGGCGGCCAGTACGCCGAAGGACGGTTGTATTACTTCTTCCTCAAGGGCGAGTACGTGGGTCAGTACTCGCCGTCCGACCTTGCCGGCGTGGAGCGAAACCCGTAGGGTCCGCTGTGCGGACCATTGGGCTGCGAACAGCAAGTGGTCCGCACAGCGGACCCTACGAACTGCCGATCTGCCTGAGCACGGCGGCCGCCTGCTGATGGAGCCCCGCTTCTTGTAAGCGCTGCGCGTACATTTTGCCAACGCGATAGAAATTGCTTTGGCGAAAGAACGGCCCGGCCATGTCCTTGGGCTTGTTGATGCTATTGAACGCCCGGTCGTAGAGCATCAGGATCTTGCGCCCCTGAGCGGCCGTGCGCAGAATCTTCTCCGCTCGCCGCAGCGCCGTCACAACGAACGGCCCGGCATTGGCGTAACGCAAGATGACATCCTCATAGCACGCACCCGCTTTGGTTGGCTCACCCGCGTTCTGCCACATCAATCCCTGGGCCAGGCGCACTTCCGCCGCAAGATCATGACGATCTGCAAACAGCGCGAACGCCTTGTTCCACATCGCGTTCTGCTCTGTCGTCTCGTCGATGCTCTCGATCATCGGCCGAAGGATCGTCAGATAAAAGTCCGGATAGTGCGACCCGCACAGTCGATGAAGCACGGCCGACCAGTGTTTCTTTTGCGTGAGCGTCAGATGCCCGTTCTCGGCGAGGTCGCGAACAACCATCCAGGCCGCGGCATGACCGGGCGAGATGCGCAGGGCAGTTTCGATCAATTCAAGGATCGTCTCAACGTCCAGGTCCTCGACTACTCGCGCCGGTCTCGGCGCATCTTCAACAAAGCCGCCGGTCGGTTCGGCGGTCGCCTGCGAACCGCTCAAGAGGCGCAACGCGGCGTCGGTGAACGCGGCCGCCGCCTGTCGATCGGCGCGCGAGGTTCGAGCCAACTCCGCCAGGAGCGAGATGAAACTGTCGGGGATACGGCGACGAATCTGTGGATCGAAAACGTTGCCGCGCACGCCTTGATACTCAGCGTAGCGCCCCATGTCGAAGTTCCACCAGGCGTTTGCGCCGCGCGCCTGGAGGAACCCGACCCACGCGTGACTGACCGTGCTGGCGCGACCCGAGGCGTAGGCGGTCGGCACGCCGATCGACTTGCCCACCGACATCGCGTAGTACGCTTGATCCGCGCACACCCCGCCGTACCGAAGAATGTTCGGCAAGTTATAGCCGGCGAGGGTCACCTTTTTCGGCTGACCCCGGCGAAAGTGATCCAGGTCGTACTCAATATCGAAGAATCGAGCCCCCACCGCCGGATCGCCGGCATATCGACTCAACGCCCACGTCATCTCCGCCACGCTGGCGGTGGTATCGACGACATAGATCAGCAACTCGGCCGGGACGTCGCGAATGCCGAAGAGCATGCGCTTCTCGTTGGCGACGAAGTAGTCAAAAATTGCCAGGGCGTCGGGTGACTGTCCCACGTTCTCATTCACGCGACGCCGAAACGGATCCTCATGCACGACACAAATCGCCGCAACGAGATTCGCGTAGTCGTCGAGCCGATCCGCGCGGTGATTGCGCAGCTTGTTCAACAAGGCATAGACCTTCGCCGGATCGTCGCGATCGGGCTTGATGAGAAACGCCAGGGTGGTAGCCAGCGCAGCGTTGTCTTGCAGATACTTCAACAGCTCCACGCGAACCGCTTCGTCCACCTGCTTCAATTGCCGAACCATTCGCAGCGCAAACGCCGCATCGCGAAACAGTTGCTTGTCCTTGCGATCGGCTGAAGCGATGACCTGATCGAATTGCTGCTGCAGCGCTGCTTGGGCTTGCTCAAAGTCTCCGGATTGCTCAAGTGCATCCAGCGCGGCCGTGGTCTGCCCCCGGATTTGATCCGCCAATTCGTCAGCTGAAGCGTGGCGCGACACAACGGTTGTCATTGCGAACACCACAATGGCCAGATATTGCGTGATGACTCTTCGTCTTGGAATCAGTGTGACGATCAACTCGGTCAATCTCCTACTCGGAATCTGCCTTGGTCGGCGCCGGAGGTGAGAAGTAGTGGATACTAAACGCACCACCCTGTGCAGTGAAATACCCCTGATCAACATCCCAAACAAGGTAGCCATTCCCAGGCCAACGGCGATCGCGCAGCAAACTGTCCCGTCCCTTGAGAGCCTCAGCTTCAGCCTCCTTGCGGAACGCGGCTTCGTCCGCAACCAACCAGCCCTCACTCGCAATAGACCCGACAATCCAAGCGATCAGTGCGAAAGCGGCAAATCGCCTGGCCATCGCCCAAGTGAATCGATAGGGATCAGGCTGAATCATGCGCGTACCACATTCTTGGCAAATATCACCGCCCGAGGGCGCGACCGGATAGCGGCAAGCCGGGCACAAGCCGTTCTTGAAACGGCGTCGCTGCACCGTCCGGCTATAGACCTCGGGCAGATCAGATAAGGCAACCGCCGGCGCCAACGGAAGCAGCATCAGCAACGCAAACAGTGTCGAGCCGATCGCTGTGTTCAGATCAAACCCAAAGCCGTGCTGTTGTGTTCGTGCCAGGGCGTACATGACCAAGACGTGCCCCGCCATCAGCAGCACGAAAACAATCCGGAAGATGTTGGTCCACGACATCGGCACAACGAGGCATCCTATCCGGACGGATGAAACACGGTTCAAGTGAAGTTATAGGAAGTCCACCGCTCGTCAACGCGCTGTTTGATCTCGTCACACATCTCCATGTATGGCGGATAGTCCCGCACGCGTTGGTCATTGCGCTCATCACCGGGCAACTTCTTCGTCGCGTCGAACCCGATGCGATGATCGCGCGCGACCATATCTCGGCCGGGGTCGGTGTTCGCGCAGAAGTGAAAGAGCACTTGCTCCCAGTCTTGAACGTTGATCGAGTCATTGACCGCGATAACAAAATCAGCGTCGCATGCTTGCCACACCGTCTCGATCGCCGAGACTCCCTGTCCCGGCTGGGTCTTGCTGAGCGCGACAAACACGCATCGCCCGCGACCGAACGGCGGGGCAGCGGCGTCGACGATATCGGCCCGTCCGATGACTTTGTTCAATTCCATAGCAAGCTGTGACGAATCGTGCCTTCGCGATCCGCCCCCCACGGGCACGCCGCGCACTTCTTCTCCGGGCCAGGCGCGCGTGGCATCGATCCCGAGCTTGTGCCCAGCCCCCAACCGCGGTGCGGCATGATCCAGAATATCCAGCGGGCCGTTGACCAACTCGAGGTCGCGCTTGAAGTCGCAGTGGTCAAAGATCGCGCCCAGCACCGCCGATTCATCATGCACGTTCACATCATCGTCAACGACAATGATGAACTTCGTCCAGGACATTTGCCCGGCCCCCCACACCGCGTGCATGACGCGCCGAGCCTGTAGCGGATACGCCTTGGTGATCTTGATGAACGCGCAATTGTGGAAGCAGCCAAACCGCGGCAGATGGTAATCCGCGATATCGGGAATGATCATTTTCAGCAGGGGCAGGAAGATGCGCTCCGTCGCTTTGGCGAGGTAGTAATCTTCTTGGGGCGGCGGCCCGACGACGGTGGCGGGAAAGACGGCGTTGCGGCGATGGGTGACGGCAGTGACGTCCATAATCGGATACCGGTCCGGCATGGAGTAGTAACCGGTGTGATCGCCGAACGGCCCTTCGAGGATCGCGCCGGGCCCGAGCGGTTCGCCGTGTCGCGGGTCGTACCCGATGTCGCCGCACGCGGTGCTCACATACCCTTCGATTACGATCTCGCTGTTGGCCGGCACCCATAGCGGTACGGTCTGAGCACGAACCAGCGGAATACCGCGGCCGTTGAGGAACCCCGCCATCAACAGTTCGCTCATACCAGGAGGTAACGGCGCGGTCGCTGCATACGGCAGCACCGATTCGCCGCCGAAGCAGATGGCGATCGGCATAGGCTTGCCCTTGCGCTTCCACGACCGCCAGTGCGCAGCCCCATCGTGATGCACGTGCCAGTGCATGCCGAGGTGCGTTGCATCCAACAGCGGCGCACGATACATGCCGATGTTGTGACTCGCCGGCTTGGCGACGCCCTCATCATCCGCATGGATCGTGTGCATGCCCGCGATGGTGATGTAGCGCCCTTCGCCCTCGGCCGTCCCTGCTTGCTCGGCGCTCATCGCGAAACCGACCGCCGCCGGATCACCATCCAGCGGCCAGCACTTGATCATCGGCAGACGCCGTAGATCAACTTCGCCACGCTTCGTAAGTCGGACGACGTCCTGGCACACGCCGCGACGAACTCGCCTCGGCGGCGTGCGCAACAGCGGCAGGAACATCTTTGCCTTGCTCAGCAAGTCCCGTAGTGATCGAGGCGGCTGCGGTTTGGTCAGGGCGGCGATGCGCTGTGCGATCGACTCGAAGCCGTCCCGTCCGGTGCACCCCAGCGCCATCTCCATTCGGTGATACGAACCGAACACATTGATCGCCAAGGGGAAGTCGCAGCCCTCGACCTTATCAAATAACAGCGCCTTACCCCCCTGCCCGCAGTGGTCCGGGTCGAACGATGCCGCAGCAAGACTCGGCGTCGAGCACGGCAACTTGCTCTGGCGATCGGCGAGTTCGGTGATCTCCAGAATGGGCGAGACCGTCGCCGTAACGCGATGCAATTCGCCGGCGGCGTCGAGCACCTTGAGAAAATCTTGAAGCGTGCGAGACATCGCCGAAAAGCATACTCGGCCGTGCCGATCGGCGGCGGCGACCGGGCTCGAAGCGTCCGGCGCACCTGGCCGAGCGTGAAATGGCGACCGCGCTTTCCCTGATAAGATCGTGGGTAGGATGCGCCTGGGGCAGGAGTCGGGTTCTTGGACGGATCAAACGGCCAGTTTGCGATCGATCTCCACCATGTAGAGAAGATCTACAAGGGGAAGGTCCATGCCTTGCGCGGGATCGAGATGCGGGTCCATCACGGCGAGATCTTCGGGCTGCTGGGTCCCAATGGGGCCGGCAAGACCACGCTGGTCAAGATCATGATGACGGTGGTGCGCCCGACCAAGGCTCGGGGCACGGTGCTGGGGCAACCCGTCGGCCACAAACCCACGCTGGCTCGAGTCGGCTACCTGCCGGAGCATCATCGGTTTCCACAATACCTGACCGGTCGGCAGGTGTTGGAGTTCTACGCGGCGTTAGCCAAGGTCGATCGCAAGACGCGCCGCAAGCGTTCGTTGTCTCTGCTGGATCTGGTCGGCATGAAGGAATGGGGCAACAAGAAAATCGCGACGTATTCCAAAGGCATGATGCAGCGGGTGGGCTTGGCTCAAGCATTGATGAATGACCCGGATTTGATCGTGCTTGATGAGCCAACCGACGGCGTCGATCCAGTCGGCCGGCGCGACATTCGCGATGTCCTCGTGAAACTCAAGGCCAAAGGCAAGACGGTTTTTCTCAACAGCCATCTGCTAAGTGAATTAGAGATGGTTTGTGATCGCGTCGCGATTCTCGTCCAAGGCAATGTCGCCACCCAAGGAACCATCGAAGATCTGACGGCTGAGAGTCAGCGGTATGAGATCGAGATCGATGGTGGAACGCCTACGTGGCTGAACGAGTTTGCCGATCTGCGCGCCGAGTCGGGCTCGAGCGGCCGGACCGTGCTTATTCTGCGCGGATCTGATCCAAGTAAGGTGCAGCCCATCATCGATCGTTTGCGCAGTACGAACCAGACGATCCATTCCATCAAGCCGGTGCGCGAAAGTCTTGAAGATCTGTTCATGCGTGCGGTGACGAATCCGGAAACGGGCGAAGTGTTTGCACCCGGCGCGGCGGTGACAAGACGACCAACAGCGAAGGCGAGACAACGCTCATGACGCAAACGCTCGCACTGTTTGTTGACGCCTACCGCCAGTTGAACGCCCGGAAGATGTTCTGGGTCACAATGCTTCTCTCCGCCGTTGTGTTGAGCGTGCTTTTCGCCGTTAGTATCAGCGAAAACCCCGATGCCACGTCACTCTTTGATAGTCGTCATCTCAAACTCATGTTCTGGGATACGCCGTTCCCGGTTCCTCCGGGGATGGAACTCGAAACACTGCTCAAAGGAACGTTCCTTACCATAGGATTGGGACTTTGGCTGACGTGGGCCGCGGCTATTCTCGCGCTCATCTCGACGGCGAGCATCATCCCAGATTTCCTCAGCGCCGGCTCGATCGATTTGATCCTCTCCAAGCCAATCGGGCGCTTGCGCGCGTACCTTACGAAGTACGCGGGCGGATTGTTGTTTGTGGCAATACAAGTGACGGTCTTCTCGGCCGCTGCGTTCTTGATCATCGGATTTCGGACCGGTGCTTGGGAATTCGGACTGTTCATCGCAGTTCCGCTGGTCGTGGCGTTCTTCAGTTATTTGTTCAGCGTCTGCGCACTCGTCGGCACCGTTACGCGCTCCGCCATCACCTCACTGCTGGTTACGATGCTCTTTTGGTTGCTACTTTTCGCGGCCAATTTCTCCGACGAAGCCCTGGCAATGCCGCGCGTCGCCAACGAGATCTATGTCCAGAAGCTGGAGGAAAAAGCAGACGAGCTTCGTACTTCAGAGGCCCAAGACGCATCCATCCGACTCGTTGTCCTTGAGTCCCAACTCCAAGAAGCGATTGCCTCACGCGATCTGTGGCGTCGCTGGCACGGCCTGATCGTCGGGATGAAAACCTCATTGCCCAAGACGAGCGAGACGATCGGCCTCATGGAACGATGGTTGATCGAGATTGTGGATTTGCCCGACACCGGTGATGAGCCCAACGCGCAGATTCCGTTCATAACCCCCAAGATGCGGGCCGCAGGAGTGCGGAGCAATACTGTGGCTAGGCGGGTACAGGAGATCTACCGAGATCGTTCCGCACTATGGGTGCTCGGCACGTCGTTCATCTTCGAGGGGATCGTTCTTGGGCTTGCGTGTATCATCTTCGTCCGCCGAGATTACTGATCCAACTCCGCGCTGCGATCGTGCGCTGCTTTGATCGCCTCACGGACGATCGCCGGCAGATCGCGCCGAAGTATCACTTCCATCGCCGCTTGTGTTGTTCCGCCGGGACTTGTTACAACTCGGCGTAATTCAGCCGCGTCCTCGTCCGCCTCAACGAGCAGTTTCCCGGCGCCACAGATCGTCTGATTCACAAGCAACTGCGCAGTCGCCTGATCCATCCCCAGATCGACGGCGGCCTGTTGCATCGCCTCGGCCAGAAGAAAAACATACGCAGGCCCCGATCCGCTCACGGCCGTGACCGTGTGCATCAATGACTCGTCCACGATCGTCGTTCGTCCAAGCGAGTCGAAGATCGCAACGGCCAACGCTTCATCACCTGCGTTGGCGCCCTGTCCCAACGCGATCGCCGTCATGCCCGCGCCAATGCGGCACGGCGTATTGGGCATCACGCGCACGATTCGGGCATGCTCACCAAGCGCCGCGCGAATGACACGGCTGCTCAATCCCGCCATGATCGAAATCACGACCTTCGGCTCGGGCAACGGTCCAATCACGGTTGCGATGTTGGTAAACACCTGCGGTTTGACCGCAAGCATGATCTGTTCGCAACCAACAGCCGAGGCCGGATCTTCCGTGGTCGTGCAGCCGAGACATGCCAGTTCCTGGCGACGCATGGGATCGATCTCGGCCACGAGCACGTCGCCGGACTTCATGATGCCGGCCGCGATCGATCCACGAACGATCGCCTGTCCCATGTTGCCCCCGCCGATGATGCCGAGTCGATGAGTCATGGCAAGACGAGAAGATACCACGATCAGTCCGAGCGAGCGTGGTTGCAAACTGAATCGAGAGCCAAGACATCGGCGGAGGTCCGGGCGACTATCCCGCTGGCGCCTCGGTGCCTACACTGACGGCCGGTTGGGGCCGGACCGCTTGGAACCGGAGTCGCGAGTCGATGGCCAAGACAAGTCGATACGGCAGCACGTACACGCTTGCGTTCGAGCAGCCGGTCATTGAGTTGGACAAGCAGATTCAGCTGCTGAAGGATCGGTCCAACTCCGCGGCGTACGCCGACGAGTTGGCCGGCCTCGAGACCAATCGCAAGCGCCTGCTTGAGAAGCTGTACCAGGAACTGACGCCGTGGGACGTCGTGATGGTGGCGAGGCATCCACAGCGCCCGCAAACATCGGACTACATCCAGATGATGTGCCACGATTTCTGCGAGCTGCACGGCGATCGATGTTTCGGCGACGACCCGGCGATCATCACGGGCTTCGGCCGGATCGGCCCGCACAAGATCATGATCATCGGGCACCAAAAAGGCCGAACGACGCAGGAAAAAATCGCCTGCCACTTCGGCTGCGCGCATCCGGAGGGATACCGCAAGGCGCTTCAAAAGATGAAGCTGGCGGAGAAATTCGGCTTGCCGATCTTGACGCTCATCGACACCCCCGGGGCGTACCCCGGCTTGAAAGCCGAAGAGCGCGGCCAAGCCGAGGCCATCGCCGTCAATCTCCGGGAGATGAGCCGACTCCGAACGCCGATCGTCTGTGTCGTGATCGGCGAGGGCGGGTCCGGAGGCGCGCTGGGCATCGGCGTAGGGGATCGGGTGGCGATGCTAAGGTTTGCCTGGTACTCAGTCATTAGTCCCGAAGGTTGTGCAGCAATCCTGTGGAAGGAATCCAACGAGCAAACAAACATCGCCGCCGCGTCGGCGTTAGCGCTGACGTCCCTGGACAATCTTTCCAACGGCTTGATTGATGATGTCATCCCCGAGCCGCCGACCGGAGCGCACCGCGATCCGCAAGCCGCGGCCAAGCAGTTGCAAATGTGGATCGTTGATCGAATACGTGAACTGAAACGGTTCAAGCCCGAGACGTTGGTGCAGCGGCGCTATGAGAAGCTTCGCAAGATCGGCGAGGTGGCGTTGGCAGGCACGCCGCCCTCGCATTGACCAAGGCAATGGCTGTTCCTACGATAGCCGAGTTCTCGATCACCCCAGACCGCACAGCTTCTGTATGGGAAGGTTTTGCGTGTCGCGGCAGCGTGAGGTGCCCTTGGCGTGGCCAAAAAGAAGGTAACCAAGAAGAAATCCCGCCCCACCGCCCGCCGCGCCACAAGTCAGCGCGCCGCCCCGAAGCGAACCACGACAAAGAAGACCGCCAAGAAGCGGCCCACGCCGCGCGCGTCCGTAGCCGAATCCCCTAAGAAGACCGCCGCGGCCGAGACAACCCTCAAGAAGAAGCCCGCAACGAAGGCGTCAACCGCGCGCTCGACCAAGAGCGCGGCCACCAACGCCCCGAGCAAGCCATCCCCGTCAGCCCCGGCCAAGAAGTCGTTCTCGTCGAAAGCTTCATCCTCCCCCAAGCGCCGTTCCGCACGCGGCGGGAAAGCCCGGCTGGGGTCCAGCTCCGTCGCCGAAGCCGCCAGCGCTGCGTCGGCTGATGCGCAGGGATATGTGTTCATCAACGGACGGCGGGTACGCATGATCACCACACGAAAGACGGCTGCGCCAACGAAGAAGCCGCGCACCGAAGCCGCGAGCAGCGTTCCCATGGAGCCTGAACCAAAGCCGAGCAAGCCGATCAAGTCAAGGCTGTCCCCCAAGACGCTCAACGAGTACCAATCCTTGCTGCTGATCAAGCGAGCCGAGCTGGTCGGTGATCTCAGCGCAATGGAGGCGAAGGCGCTGCGGTCCGACGGCGGGAACCTTTCCAACGTGCCGATCCACATGGCGGATGTCGGCTCCGATACCTATGACCAGGATTTCATGCTCGGGCTGGCCGAGAAGGAACGCGAACGTCTGCGCGAGATTGATGAGGCGTTGCGTCGGATCGACGACCGCACATACGGCGTTTGCCAGATGACCGGCAAGGCGATTCCCAAAGCCCGCCTCGCCGCCAAGCCGTGGGCGAAATACACCATAGAAGCCGCACGCGAGGTCGAGGCCGGCTGGGGCTCCTGATGTCCGACCGATCTGAGCCCGGGAGCGCCGCCGTGCCGGAGACATCCGTCCGCGCGTCTCGCTCGGCTCGGGCGTGGCTTGTCCTGCTCACCGTCCTGGCGATCGGACTCAGCGTGGACCTTGGGCTCAAACGATGGAGCTTTGAGACGCTCGCGAATGAGCCGGTGATTCTGGACCGCGAACAGCTCCTGCACGACCCGTATTGGCGAATTCCCCACCACGAAGCCTTCACCGTCATTCCACGTGTGCTGGAGTTGCACCTCGTTGAGAACCGCGGCGCCGTCTTCGGCATCGGCGTCGATCAGCGAATCTTCTTCATCGTGTTCACGATCGGCGCCCTGTTGGCGGCGCTCGTGGTCTTCTCGCGATGGACAACCAACAAATCCCACATGGCCCATATCGGCTTGGGGCTGATCCTGGCGGGGGGAATCGGCAACCTCTACGACCGCGTGCAATTCGGCGTCGTGCGCGACTTCCTGCATCTGTTCCCCGGCTGGGCCCTGCCGTTCGGCTGGCGCTGGCCGGGGGAATCCAATGAAGTCTTTCCCTGGGTGTTCAATATGGCCGACCTCATGCTCCTGGCCGGCATGGGCATGCTTATGCTGCACCTCAATCGCAGGGATCGCCAACGACGCGCCGCACGCTCCCGCGCGGCTCAACAGGCCGACGATCAAACTCAGCCCGAGTCTACCTGACCAAACCGCCGCGTGTGGTCGTCGATCAACTGAAGCGCAGCGTCGATCGGAATGAGATCATGCTCGGTCAACGGATCGGGCACTTGCTCCAATACAGCCGCAGCATCTTCAACAAACGGCCCCACGGCAAGGCGGCGCAGGCTGTGACAATGACCGCCCGTCCCCAACGCCTCCCCGATGTCACGAGCCAGGCTTCGAATGTACGTCCCCTTGCCGCAGTGCACGTACAGTTCCAGTTCAGGCCAGTCGTACCGGCGGATCTCAAGGCGATATACATCAACGGGCCGGGCCGGTATCTCGACCGTCTCGCCTCGTCGAGAAAGCGCGTACGCCCGTTGCCCGCCGATCTTGATTGCGCTGCGTTGTGGGGGCCGTTGCATGATTCGGCCGGTGAACTTCTCCAGCACCACTAGCACGTCTGATTCGGACGGTGGCTGCGCGACGTCCACTTCGGTCCGCTCGCCCTCCATGTCGTCCGTCGTGGTAAAGGCGGTCAGATCGATGACGGTGGCGTAGCGCTTGTCGGTGGCCATGAAGTGACTGATCTCTTTGGTCGCCTTGCCCAGCGCCAGGACGAGAACGCCGGTGGCCAGTGGATCGAGCGTGCCCGCGTGGCCGGTTCTCGTTCCGCCGGCTCTGGCGCGAACCACGTTGACCGCCGCCATCGAGCTTATCCCCAGCGGTTTGTCGACCACCAGGATGCCGGTGACGACGGGTCGCGGTGGCTTGTTCGGCCGGCCCATGCCGATACACTAGAGCATTGTTGGGGACAGGTGTCCGAGCGGCTGAAGGAGCGGCACTGGAAATGCCGTGTGCGCGTTACGCGTACCGTGGGTTCGAATCCCACCCTGTCCGCTTTTGAGTAGCGGTCAGCCGTCAGCGGTCAGCTGTCTGTCGGAGAAAGCTGATAGCTGATAGCTGATAGCTGAACGCTTCTTCTCTCACGGGCTGTAGCGCAGCTTGGTTAGCGCGTCTGACTGGGGGTCAGAAGGTCGGCGGTTCGAATCCGCCCAGCCCGATTGCGGCACTGTAAAGCCGGCGATGGCATCGCCGGGGAACTGCACCAACCGTCCTACCCCGGCGATGCCATCGCCGGCTTTACACAGATTGTGTAAAGTCTTCTCATGCCGCGAACACTTGGGTATCACTATGTGAAATCCGGCTACGGCTTGTGGTTGCCCGGTGATGCTCGTGGTTCTTGGTCGGAGGCGTGGGACGATCAAATCGGTTTTACCGAGCCGCACACGTTGAATCCGGGCGATCCGGTACGTCAGCGCATGGCCCATGAGCGAATGAAGCACCAACCGGTCCGACTCGATGCCACAATGATCGCCGCAGTTGTTGGCGAGATCGACCGATGCGCGGCGTCATCCCCATGGCAAATCGCCGCAGCAAGCATCGAGTCGACGCACATGCACTTGCTTATCACCTACAGCGGCCTTGATATCAAACGCACCGTCAAATGGCTCGCGCAACAGACAACCAAGGCTGTGCATCGTCATACCAATCACGTTGGCCCGGTTTGGTGCCAGGGATATTGGTGCAGCTACGTCTTCGATACAGCCTACTGGACGAATCTGGTTCAATACATCCAGAGGCACAATCTGCGTCACCGCGAATCCGCCCAACCGTATTCAGTCCTCGCCCTGTAACCCCGGCGATGGCATCGCCGGTCTCTACTCCACCGGCAAACTCCTAAAGTGCCAGTCTGCCGAACCGATCGGCACGGCGTTTGCGTTCTTCGTTCAGCATGGCATTGGCCACGCTTTACTGAACTCTTCAATCAACTGTTAGGCACACTCCAAGGTACCGGCCATGACTACCCAGCGCGACATCCGCGGATATCTGAAGTCCATCCCGAAATCGACACGCAGAGCCCTTCGCTCTGACGCCATTTGCTCGACGTATGGTCCATTCTCCGTGGTAGTCTGCTGGGGTCTCGCCACGGTCGTGGCGATGTTCGGGGCTGCACCTGGTGTCCCCCTCATCGGCACGTCCATCGTTTCTGCCCTCTGGGTCCTTCCCGGTATGGCTTTGGGCGTAACCGTCGGCTTCGCGCTCACCCGGTGGTTGGGCAACCGGGCGGTGCGTCAATTCCTCACGCACATCTGCGCCAATGGACACCTCCCTTACTGCCCCGCTTGCCGTTACGACCTACGAGCAACACACACGCCCCAGTGCCCGAAGTGTGGCTGCCCCGTCGTCATACCGGAGGGTGCCTAACCATTCGCTGCCCCTCTCGGTCCACCCGTCGCGCAGCAAGGGGATCCGCTCGCCGCGGCGGCTGCTTTGCCGGCCGCTACGACGTATTGCGTTTGGGCGGTGGCGAGCGTAGGGCGCGCAAGATCGCGTCGCGCGTCCAGCGCTGTGGGTCGCCGTGGGACGGCCTCCGGGCCGCGACGCTGCACAGGAGGATGGCCAGGCGAGATCGCAGCACCGTCGGCGCCGACGAGCGAGCTGGTCGCCGCTGCCATGGCCCGACCGCCCAACACGCCCACCATGGACGAGCCCCTCACGGCTCGGCTCGCTCGCCGCGGCTGACCCGCCTTGGGCCCGCCCCGCCCCGCCCGGCCGCTCCCGGATTGGTTTCACGGTGTCAGCTGGGATTTCTCCGAGGACCACAGCCAGTTCACGGTAGAAACGCACAATCGTCTCCGTATCCAGCCTCACTAGGGAAAACCCTGGCGAACAAGGTAAAACCCTGGCCTTCGGTCAGCCACCGAGACATTTTGCCGTCGTAACGTCCCCTGCGAGACCCCAGCGCTCGCCGACAACGGCGCCCCCCGGAACCAGCGCCGCCGTCCGGGCTGCTCAAAACAAAAGAAGATGTGATCCGACCGATTCACGTTGGCTTAGGCGATCACGAATTGATCTTTTTATGAACACATTTAGATCATAGGCAGTGTACGTCGCCTCGCGCAAATGGCAAGCAATAATGTGACCCGGCCCTGATCACGTCGCGCGCGTCGCGTTCCTCGCCACCGTTGGCAGGGCGCCCAGAGGTGGTGCAGGGCGGTTATGTGGATGTGACCGGGAAGTCATGGCAATTCCTTCTGTCCGCGAAGATGACTGGGATCGGCTGGCGCTTCAGGTGCCGGCGGCGCTGGTGAAACAGTTCCGCGAGCTTGCGCATACCGAGGAGCGTCAGCGCGGGGTGAAGCTGGCCGGCACCGCGGCGGTCGCGCTGTGGGTGGGGCTGCCCGGGACGGTCCGCGCATCGTTGTTGGATTGGGCGTCGCGGGTGGAGCGCGATCCCAAGTTGGCAGAATCACCGGAAGCAGCGGCGATCGTTTTCGCCACGATCCTTCGGTCACTCATCGAACTTCGCGGCGCCGACGCGCCCGCGGAAACCGACGCCGACCAACCCCAACCGCCCGAGGACACCGGCTGGTTCGTCGATCGAATTCTCGACCCACAAATCTTGTTGCCCAAGGATAAACGAGGCAAAGAATCAAAGGCCGGCACCGCCTGACATTCGTTCGCCGACACGCTGCGCATTCGTTGCGGTCATCGCCCCGATCGGATCACCCCCGACCTCTGGGCGCGGCAGTATGCATATCAAGCGGTGAGTCAAAACCTTATGCGGGCGTAGAAACCCACGGGCTCGAGCCCGTGGGCTTCAGCGGATCATGCCGGGGGTAAATCTCGTTCGCCGCACCGCGTGAGACCATGTGTGTCACCAGGGAGGTTCAGCGGCGAGCGATGCTCACGCTCATTCCGGCGTTGTGTCGCGCATGATTCGGATCTGTGTAACCGGCACGCGCTGACCGCTGTCCATCCCCGGGCAGGGCGTTTGGCGTTTGACATCTTCCCAGGCCTGGGGGGTCGTGAGGTTTTCCGGCCAGAACGGCCAGGTGCGACATTGCGCCGGCCGGGCGCCATAGATCGAGCAGAGCGCCTTGCCCGGCTCGGACTTGCGATCCAAAAAGATGCAGTCATACCCGTGCTCGGTCTTGTGTTCGACGAGCGACCATCGGCCGCGCAGTTTGCGCGCATAACGATCGACAAATGTCCGCTGACCGAGTTTGAAGTGCTTCGCCATCTGCGCGATATCGTCATCGGTAATCCAGACATAGCCCGCTGGGCCCGTGCAACAGTTACCACACTGGGTACAGGTAAACCGCAATCCGTCGGCGTACCACTGGTGGTTGTGCGATGTCGAAGATCGTTCAGTCATGCCTGGCTTGGTCCGGCGGGGCGATCCACGGTTCGACCTGCACGAGATGGACCTCGGCTTCACGGCGCTTGGGCGGAAGATCGGCAAGCTCGTCCGGCCGCTCATCGAACGCAACACGATCCACGGCAAAGATTTCCGCCAGCCGCCACTGGGGACGGCTGTTCAGCGCCTCGTCGATCAATTCATCCAGTTGATCCAGAGAATCGGCGGTCGCCCAGAGGACGATATCCGCGCCTCGGCTCGGATCGCCCGCGGCATCGTCCACGCCTACGACGGCCCGCCAGAGGGTGAAGCCGAGATTCCGTCCGGCGTCATCGACGTTGGTATGCAGATCGACGTCCAGTTCGAGCCGCCAGTCGTATCGAAGTTCAAGCAGCAGATCGTCAAGGTCCAGCGCGTCGTCATCGTCGTGTTGGATCACCGAGCGGATCTGCGACGTGGACACGGCTTGCTCATCGTCGTCCGCCCAGGTCTGCGGCACCTCCTCCAGGTCGAAACGGTCGAGCATCGCCTCGACCTGATCGCGCAGCGGCAACGGCGCGATGATCGAGAGCCCCTTCCACTGGTCGAGAAACACCTCGATGAAGGGATCCTCACTGTTGGCGCCGGCCCCGAGCGCGGCGTCCTCCAAGAGGACGGTCTCGAAGCGCCGCCAGGTCCGGAGGAAGTCGCGGACCGCCACCGGCTCATGGCCGACGTAGATGTCCACGGCGCGATATGCATCGCGGGAACTGATCTCGACGATGCCGAGCACTTGCTCCGGCAGCAGCTCAAAGGCCCGGTGCAGGATGGGTGCGATCCGTTCGTGGGACACGACGACGTGGAAGGTATAGGTATCGGATTCGTCGTCCCGCGGCGTGTTGTACGCGATGGTGTAGCCTTGCGTGGGCGGCTGAATGCCCCCGGGGACAATCCCCAGGGGAAAGGCGAAGCCGTCGAGGACGGCTCGCTGCAGGCCGGTACCCAGCCTCAATTGCCTCATCAAGAGATCATCGTAGCCCGGGACTGAACATCAGGCCGCGCCGGGCTCGTCGGTCCCTTGAGGCAGGCAGGCGGTCATGTATCATCCGCCCCATCCTCGAGCCAGCACAAGGGGCAACGCATGGCCGAACAACGAGCACAATGGGGCAGCCGGTTGGGATTCATCCTCGCCGCGGCGGGATCAGCGGTGGGCCTGGGCAATATCTGGAAGTTCCCCTACATCACCGGCGAGAACGGTGGCGGGTGGTTCGTTCTGATCTATCTGATGTGCATTGCGTTCGTGGGCTTGCCCATCATGATGGCGGAGATCCTCATTGGGCGCACTGCTCAGAACTCGCCCGTGGGGGCATTTCGCACTTTGTCGAGACCGGGCAGCCCCTGGCTGGGGGTGGGCTGGCTGGGCGTGGCGGCTGCGTTCGTCATCCTCTCCTACTACAGCGTCGTCGCCGGCTGGGCCATGCACTACACCTGGATCTCGCTGACCGAAACGTTCACCGGCAAGAGTCCAGAGCAGATTGGCGACACCTTCGACGCACTCTTTGAGAGCCCCAAGCTCAACCTCTTCTGGCACACGTTGTTCATGGCGATCACCATCGGCATCGTCATGGCCGGCGTCCGCAGGGGCCTCGAACTGTGCGCGAAGATCCTGATGCCCACGTTGTTTCTCCTGCTGCTTGTCCTTTTCCTTTACGCCACGACGACCGACGGGTTCGGCAAGGCGTTTACATTTATCTTCGCCCCTAATGCCGAGAAGTTGACCCCCGCCGGCGTCCTGGAGGCGCTTGGGCACAGTTTCTTCACGCTCAGCCTGGGCATGGGAGCGATGATCACCTACGGCAGCTATTTGAAGCGCGAAGATGACCTCGTCGCCGCGTCGATCACGGTGAGCGTGCTGGATACGACGGTGGCGCTGCTCGCGTGCCTGATGTTGTTTCCGATCATTTTCACCGTGGGTCTAGAGCCCGCCGCTGGACCCGGGCTGGTGTTCATCAGCATTCCGATCGCCTTCGCACAAATGCCCGGCGGAGCGCTCTTGGCGCCGACGTTCTTCGTTCTCCTGACGTTCGCCGCCCTGACCAGTGCCATTTCCTTACTCGAGGTTGCCGTCAGTTACTTCATTGACGAACGAGGCTGGCACCGAGTCAAAGCCACACTCGTCTGCGGCGGCTCGATTCTCGTAATCGGAATCCCCTCGGCCCTGAGCGGCGGGACCAAGCTGTTCGGTGAATCCTTCCAGAGCTTGACAAAGTATCTGCACGTCAACGAAGGCAAGGGCTTCAACTGGTTTGACTTCTTCGATTACGTGGCGACCAACTGGATGCTGCCGCTGGGCGGGCTGGGAATCGCCCTCTTCGCGGCCTGGCGGGTCGGCGCTAAGGCGCGCGAAGAAGGATTCAAGGCTGGCACCAAGTTCGCCAAGCTCTACTGGGGATGGGTCTTACTGCTGCGATTTGTCGTTCCCATCGCGGTCTTACTGGTTTTCCTCAACGCCATCGGCGTGCTTCAAAGGCTGGGTCTGACCGGCAATGGACCCTGACTTCGCACATCCGTTGGACCGTACTCAGCTCGCCGGGGATTGCACTTGACCACGAAACCGGCCATGATCTGCCGCGATACTCCCGGCCAGACTCCCCTACCCCGGAGACGACATGGACGCACTGAACAATATTCTCGAGCCAATTAACGCCATCATCTGGCACAACTACGTTCTGTACATTGTGCTGGGGGTCGGAGTTCTTTTTACGATCTGGAGCGGTGTCTGCCAGTTCCGCTCTCTCACGCACGGCGTGTCGGTCACCAGGGGCAAGTACGACAACCCCGACGACCCAGGCGCGATCAATCACTTCCAAGCACTCTCTGCGGCGCTCTCAGCGACGGTCGGACTCGGCAACATTGCCGGCGTCGGGGTGGCGGTCGCTTTGGGTGGTCCAGGCGCCGTCTTCTGGATGTGGATGGTCGGCATCTTCGGCATGGCCATCAAAACCACGGAAGTCACCCTGTCGATGCTTTATCGCAACACCGACGATCCTGACAACCCACACGGCGGCCCGATGTTCGTCGCCGCCAAAGCGTTCAAGGAGAAGGGGTGGCCCCGCTTAGGTAAATTCATCGGTGGACTGTTCGTGGCGACGCTCCTGATCTCCACGATTACCGGCGGCAACATGTTCCAGTCCTGGAGCGTCGGTGAAATCACGGAGAACTACTTCCACGTGCCATCGATTGTTTGCGGGATCGTCCTCGCGGTGTTGGTCGCCGCAGTCATCATCGGCGGGATCAAGCGAATCGGCGCGGTCGCCGGCCGCATCGTTCCAATCATGTGTGGGCTGTATCTCGTCGCCGCGGTCATTGTCTTGATCATGAACTTTGGGGAAATCCCCGCCATGCTCAAGCTGATCGTTGTTGAAGCGTTTAGTCCGTCAGAGGCGCAAGGGGCGTTCCTGGGTGGAACTGCGGGCTACGCACTTCTCTGGGGAATGAAGCGAGCGCTCTTTTCCAGTGAGGCTGGTCAAGGCTCGTCTCCGATCGCTCACTCCGCGGCAAAGACGGACGAGCCGGTCCGAGAAGGCGTCGTGGCCGGACTCGAGCCCTTCATCGATACGCTCGTCGTTTGCACGCTCACCGCGATGGTGATCCTCACCACCGGCGCGTATAACCGAGGCCCGGAAGCGAATTTCGAAAGTTCTATGTTCGTCCGCGTGGCTACGGTGGATTTGGATTCCGATGGAATTCAAGACACCGATTCGAAGGATGTCCCGCTTTGGACGATCGAAAGTTCGGTCATCCCTCCACGAAACCAAGAAGCTCGTAATACTTCAGGCCCCTGGGCCGGGGACGAGGACGTGTTCATCCTCGTTCATGGAGACCCAGATTCCAACACAGGCCACGACCTGCATCGCATGGGGGGCAGGATTCAACTGGACGAAGACGGTAACGCTGTTGCCGCGTGGAAAACAAACTTCGCCTCAGCGATCCGACCGACGCTTGCCCATGATGATGGTCGCATTTACGTGGACTATCCCGGGCCATCGTTGACCGGACACGCCTTCGATCGGGCCATCCCCGGTCTGGGCAAGTGGCTCGTCACGCTTGCGGCCTGGCTCTTTGCGCTTTCGACCATGATCTCGTGGAGCTACTACGGCGAACAGGGGGTGGTTTTCCTCTTCGGAGACAAAGCCGTATTCACCTACAAAGTCATCTACTGCATCATGATCGTCGTGGCCGCATCTGGGTTCATTCAGACTGATAAGGAACTGGACAATCTCACCGCGCTGGGAACCGGCGTCATGCTCTGGGCCAACATCCCGATCATGTTGATCTTCGGTTCGATCGCGATGAAGGCCTACCACACCTATATCGGCAAGCTCAAGCGCGGCGAGTTCCATCCGCATGCCGCTCCGTCGATCACTGATGTAATGGCCGGCAAGGACGGTCGGAAGTAAACTGGCTCGCGTGATGATCGACGAAAGCCCATGCCGTGCACGGCATGGGCTTTGGGCTGGGGGCGGCCGGCGAGTATGATGCGCCCATGTGGTCCGTGGCCGAAATCGCGGATGCGGTCGAAGCCGGTTTGGTCGGCGAAGCCGAACGGCTGGACGCTGAGCACGCGGTCTCCGGGCTCGATGCCCTGGAGGAGGTGGACGTTCACCCACTTCTTGCGGCGGCGTTCACGCAGGCAGGCTACGGCGTCCACCGCGAGCAGCGTTACCCCGCCCACCGAAAGAGATCCAAACGCAGCGAAGGCGAACGTTGCGATTTCGTGCTGACCCCCAACGGCCGAGCCCTGGCCTCGCCCGATCAGGCGCCGACGCTGTTCGATCCCCCTGACGCCGTTGCGCTGGAGGATGCGTTCTGGCTGGAGGTGAAGGTGGTCGCCCAGTACACGCGCGAGGGCCCCAACCACAACTACACGTCGCAGTTTCTCGCCCCGGCCCAAAAGGACATACGCAAGCTGTTCAAGGATCCGCACACTCACCACGGGGGGTTACTGATTGTGCTGTTTTCCCAGGACGAGCGGGTGGCCGAGCACGATCTGGCCGCGTGGCTCAGTCGCGGCCTGGCCCACGACTTGCCCGTCGAATCCCCCAGCCTGCGCGAGTTTGCGATCACCGATCGGCTGGGCAACGCGCTATGTGCGCTGGCGCTCTACCCGATCGCACACGCTTGATTGAACGGCCTGAGGGTGCCACGCACAGCACAGTCGTGCGTATCGATCGCGCGTCGTTCGTTCATTCGCACCAACGACTTGCCCCGACGCGCCCGGAGCCGCTGTCAGTGGCTCGCCGGGAGAATATCGCCCCGGCCGCGGCCCCCTGATCCGACTCCTCACCCCTACTTCCCACAAAAGGGGTCGGGAGTCGTTTCTGGGGTTGCGAGTGGATCAGAACTTATTTATTTGCAGGGACTTAGGCTATCCAAATGGGACTTATCCGCATTTTCGTGGAAGTTTCACGAACAGCGAGTGATACGCATTGCAATTGATCCGTGGGCGGGCGCCATGCTTTGACCCGATAGGGCCAAGCATGCTTCATCCCGAGGCATCGGGAATGAAGCATGGCACCCGGGCAACGCCTGAGAATCAATCGGGATTCGTATCACTCTGGCCCGGACGGATGCAAAACAGCTACGTCACCGGTGTGCCGGCAATCACCTTGCGGATCAGCCGGGCCGCCTCCTCCGCGGGCTTATGGTTCGCGAAGCGCAGACAGACACGATGTAACTCCTCGCTCTGCACCGCGGCGTTCTTGGAATCCTGCAAGTATCGGGTCGCCTGCTTGACAATGGGCATCGGCCCGCCGATGTGCGGCACGAACTCCGGCACGATCTCCCGCTCGGCGATGATGTTCGGCAGCAGCCGGTACCGTGTCCGAAGCAATATATTCGCGCCGAGCCAGGAGAGCAGCCCGGTCTTGTAGACGCCGACCATCGCTTTGCGCTGCACTGTAATGTCCAGCGTGATGGTTCCGGAGACGGCCAAGGCCAGGTCGCACCACGCGATGGCGGCGTCGATTGATCCCGTGATCATGTGCAGCCCGGAAGGAAAGACCTTGATCCGGCGACGAATGAGCCGGGCGAGCTCGGGATTAGCGGCGACGACGACCCCCCCCATGCCCGAATGCCGGCCCTGCAATTCGTTGTAAACACTCACGAGCAGGCGCGTATTGGCGCGCACTTCCTGGCGGCGCGACCCGGGGAAGATCACCACCCGCGGCGCGCCTTGGGGCAGTCCGTGCATCCGCTCGCGCAGCTGCTGCAGGTTCACCCGCCGGTTGATGGCAGGATGTCCGATGAACTTGGCCGGCACACGGCGATCGTTGAACCATTGCTCCTCAAAGGGCAGCAGGCAGAGGACGAGATCGGTGCTACGGCGCAGCTTCCCCATCCGCCAGCGTCCCCAGGCCCACAACTGCGGGGCGGCGAGATGGATCACTTTCGCCCCCGCCTTTCGCATCACCTTTGCGATCGGAAAGTTCGCGGCTGGCGAATCGACCGCAACGTGGGCCAGGACCCGATGCTCCCGGGCCCACCGTTTGATCCGCCTCACCTCGCGTCGGATCTCGGAGAACCGGCGCAGCGCGCTGAGCCCCATCGCCCCGGCCTCGACGGTCTGCTCGATGACTGTCGCGCCTGCCCGGTGCATCAGCGGCCCGCCCCAGGCGTAGATGGCAAGTTTCGGATCGTGGTGCAGCAGTTGACGAATCACCGGCGCCGCCAGGGCGTCGCCGCTCGGCTCGAAAGCGGTAAACAGAATCGCCCGACTTGGCTTGGGCGTGCGCTCGGACAAAGGCAGATCCTTCCCGCTCGGCCACGGTTGGCGACGGCGCCCCGGTCTTATCACTCTCGCCGGAAACAATTCGTCGCCGCCGCGAGGTGAACTTCAACCCCACCGGCATACCATACGCCGATGTTCGGCTTCGTGCATCCCTCACGACGGCTATTGGGACCAGCGGTGCTCGCGGCCGTCGGAGGCTGGGCGGTCATGACGGCGTCGCGGGACGAGAGCGCCTCCAACACCACGAGCCATGCCGCCGTGACCGGCCCGGCCGGAACCCCGGCGGCACCACCCGCACCCGTAGCTGGCGCTCCCCCCTTGCCGGGCCCCCCCATCCTCGGCTTCGCCATCAACGCGCACCACATCGACGACCTTTCGGTCTATCTCGCCTCGGTCGATCGCATCGCCGAGGTCGGGGCCAATGCGCTGATCGTCGTCACGCCGATGTTCCAACAGCACGTCGATTCCACCGACATCCGGTATCTGCCCGGAAAATGCCCCACGGACGAACAGCTTCTGGCCATACTCGCCCGCGCCAAGCAGCGCCACTTGTCCACGACGCTCCTGCCGATCGTCCTGATCGAGGACCCCGGCGAAAAGGACTGGCGCGGCGTCATCAGTCCCCGCGATTGGGATGCGTGGTGGGTCAGCTACGACCGTCTCATCGATCGGTTCCTCGACATCGCCGTGGCCGCCGAGGTTGACCGCTTCTGCATCGGCAGCGAGCTGAACACCACCGAGCCGCAGATCGATCGCTGGCGTCGGATCATTCAACGTGTCCGCAGCCGTTACAAGGGCACGATCACCTATTCCGCCAATTGGGATCGTTACGACAAAGTCACGATCTGGCCCCTGGTGGATGTGATGAGTGTGAGCGCGTACTTCGAGCTGGCGCGAGACGAGCCGGACGCGCCGGTTCAGAAGCTGCGCGAAGCCTGGGTCCGTGAGCGTGATCGGTTACTGCTGATCGCCCAGCGTTACGATCGACCGCTGATGATCACCGAAGTTGGGTATCCCTCGCTGCCCTCAGCCGCCGCCTTTCCCTGGGATTATGTGGCTGCCGATGGCGTGTTGGCCGACCACGAGGCACAAGCCCGCTGCTACGAGGCGTTCTTCGGCGCATGGAGCGAAGTCGTCAGCCGACCGGACAGCCCCGTGCTGGGCTTCCACTGTTACTATTGGGATCCGTATCACCACGGCGACCGCTTGGACACCGGCTATGGCGTGGACGGCAAGCCCGCGCTGAAGACCATCGCCGATGGATTCCGGGCCATTCGGCGCCGCGTCGCCAAGAACACCAGCTAGCCGAGGCCGTGGCGGACGGCCCGGGCATCGCTAGGATGTCCACCGCTCTAGCGACCGTGTCGCTGGGCAGCTTCTTGTAAGGTTCAACGCTCAATGCTCAAGCGCACCCACATGTGTGGTGAACTGCGGATCGACCACGACGGCCAAACTGTCACCCTGGCTGGGTGGGTCAATACCTATCGAGACCAAGGTAAAGGCTTGATCTTCATAGACTTGCGCGACCGGGAGGGGTTGATGCAAGTCGTGTTCGACCTGGAGGATGTGGGCGAGCATGTGGTCACCGAGGCCAGATCGCTGCGGCGCGAGGACGTCATCGCCATCACCGGGCTGGTGCGGAAGCGCGTCGGCGATCCCAACCCCCGGCTGGCGACGGGCGAGGTCGAGGTCATGGCCACGAAGCTGGAGGTGCTCAACAAGACCGAGACCCCGCCGATCCTGCCTGATGAGCATGATGCCCAGAAGATCGCCGAAGAGAAGCGCCTGCAATATCGCTACATCGATCTACGCCGCCCGCGGATGCAGCATATCCTTCGCAGGCGTTTTGAGGTGACGCGCATCACGCGGCAATTTTTCGCCGACCACGGCTTCATTGAGATCGAGACGCCTTGCCTGATCAAGACCACACCCGAGGGCGCTCGCGACTTTATCGTCCCCTCGCGCGCCTACCCCGGCCAGTGGTACGCCCTTCCTCAAAGCCCGCAGATCTTCAAGCAGATTCTCATGGCTTCGGGTTTCGATCGCTATTTGCAGATTGTCCGATGTTTCCGTGATGAAGATCCGCGCGCCGATCGTCAAGCTGAGTTCAGCCAGATCGACCTGGAGATGAGCTTTGTCGATCGCGATGACATCATCACCCTCATGAGCGAGTTCACGCGGCACTTGTGGATGAAGATGCTTGACATCGACATCGGTGACATCCCGGTGATGTCACATCAAGAGGCGATGGATCGATTCGGCATCGACCGGCCGGACACACGCTTCGATCTGGAGCTCACCGACGTCTCCGACCTCGCGGCAAAGACCGAGTTTCGCGTTTTCCAAGATGCGCTCGCCAAGGACAAAGGCGTCGTCAAGGCTATCCGCGTGCCCGGCGGCGCCGCCAAGATGTCGCGCAAGATCACGGATGGATACAGCGAATTTGTCAAGACCTTCGGCGCCGGCGGCGTGCCCACGGTCAAGTACACCGAGAACGGGTACGAAACCGGCGTCGCCAAGTTTGTCGCGCCCATCGCTGATGAACTCAAGCAACGACTCGGCCTCGAGGTCGGCGACCTCGTGTTCTTCGGAGCTGACACCAATACCGTGGTGTGCCGGGCGCTGGGCGAGTTGCGCAACAAGCTGGCTCGTGATCTTGAGCTGATCGACCCAACCGCATGGAACTTCCTCTGGGTCGTGGACTTCCCGATGTTCGAATACGACGCCGAACAAGGCCGGTGGGTCGCGCTGCACCACCCCTTCACGGGGCCGATGCCCGGCGAGGAAGACAAGCTCGACGACGATCCGGGGGGATGTATCTCAGCAGCGTACGATCTCGTCTGCAACGGCTCGGAAATCGCGGGCGGGTCGATCCGTATTCATCAGCCGCCGATGCAGCAGAAGGTGTTCCGTCTTCTGGGGATCAACGATGAGGAGGCGGAGCAGAAGTTCGGGTTCCTGTTGCGGGCACTGCGCTATGGGGCGCCCCCCATGGGCGGCATCGCATTCGGACTCGATCGACTGGTCATGCTGCTGGTTGGGACGAACAATATCCGTGACGTCATCGCCTTCCCCAAAACCCAAACAGGTCAGGACCTCATGACCGAGGCCCCCGGGCCGGTCGATCCGCAGCAACTAGAGGAATTGCACGTACGTATCGAGTTGCCTAACGATACGCCGGCTCCCGCTGGTGCCGGCTAGACACACGCTGCCCAAGCTCCCCGTGTGTCGGCGCAGTCTTATCCCCCCTCCCTTTGAGGGGAGGGGCGAGGGGGTGGGGTGATTGGTCCGTTGTTCTAACAAGCCCAACCCACCCCCCAACCCCCTCCCTGGAAGGGAGGGGGAGTGTGGCGCATCTCTCCGTGCGCCCTCCCTGCTACCCTTGCGGTGAATGTGCGGCATCGGCGGAATCCTGCGCACGGATGGCGAGCCCATCCCTGAGGAATGGCTCGACGCGATCGATGCGCGCATCGCCTATCGCGGTCCGGACGGCCAAGGCCGATTTCGTGACCGTGTAGAAATCGATACGCCGGATGGCAAGCGCATTGTTGAAATCGCCTTTGTCCACCGTCGCCTCTCGATCATCGACCACGAAGACGGCGGCCAGCCGATGGTTTCACAGCGGGGGCGAAACGAGAACGAAGGCCTCGTTGCCGTCGTCTTCAACGGCTGCATCTACAACCATCGCGAAATCCGCCAGGAGTTAGAGGAAAAAGGCCATCACTTCGTCACCGACCACAGCGACACCGAAGTGCTGATCCACGGCTGGCGCGAGTGGAAGGAAAAACTCACCGATCACCTCGAAGGCATGTATGCGTTCGCGGTGTGGGACCGCGAAGCGGCAAGCCTCTACCTGGCGCGTGATCCCTTTGGCGAGAAACCGCTTTACCACAGCCCGATGTACCTTGATGGTGACGAAAGAACCCCTTGCGTTGCGTTTGCCAACGAGCCACGGTGCGTCGCACGCATCAATGAGTTTGACCGTGCCCCACAACAACTGCCGGCCCTTTCAGATTACTTGGGTCGGTATCTGCAGGTTGGCTACGGGTGGAAGCGTCAAACGCCATATGGCAACGAAGGAGTTCATGCCCTACAGCCGGGCGAATTCCTCAAGAGCATGTTTGGTCACGATTCATCAGATCGCCTAGCTCGACCGCGCGAGCGGCCCGAAAGCAGCCAAGATGAGATCGAATGGCTGCTCGAACAGGCTGTGAGGCGCCGCCTGGAAGCGGACGTTCCACTGGGATGTTTCCTAAGCGGCGGCGTGGACTCATCGCTCATCAGTCACTTCGCCAAGAAATACAAACCTGATCTGCGCACGTTCGCGGTTCGCATGCCTGACCTACGTTTCGACGAATCGAGTTATGCCGAGCAGGTTGCGCGGTCTCTTGGAACCGATCACACAACGCTCGACGCAGCGACAGACCCCTCCGGCGATCTCGTCATGCTCATCGAAACGCTTGGTCAGCCGTTCGGTGATAGTTCAATACTCCCAACATTCTGGGTCAGCAAAGCCGCACGTGAACATGTCAAAGTGGCAATTGCCGGCGACGGCGGGGATGAATTGTTCGTGGGATACGAGCGCTACCTCGCGGCCAGCCCACTTCGTCGCTTTCATTGGTTGCTCTCCTTCCTACCTTCGGTACTGCTACTCAAGGCACATCCAAAGAGCCGCCTTCACAAGCTGGGACGGCTTGGCGACATGGCGCGCGACTATCCATCACTGGGCGTCCTTGCGATGGAATCGATCTTCACACAAACGCAAATTGCACAGTTGCTCCAACGCCCCTCTCCCCCTGGGACAGGGGTTGGGGGTGAGGGAAGTCCGGATGCAATCGCTGCCTTGCGCGACGCCGACATCGAAAATTATTTGCCCAACGATCTGCTGCGAAAAGTCGACACCGCATCCATGGCTTGCGGATTGGAAGTCCGTTGCCCGTTCCTCGATCGTGATCTCGCTCGCGCCGTCCTGGCCATGCCGATCGAAAAACTCATCCCCGGCGGCAAACGCAAGGGGCTGCTCCGCCGGATCGCCCGCAAATATCTCCCAACTGAGATCGTCGATCGACCCAAAATGGGGTTCGCCATCCCCATCGGCGAATGGTTTCGCAGCGATTATGGCGGCATGAAAGCCTTGCTGCTAGATCACTTACAGTCCACCGACCCCTTCGGCCCGATCGACTTGAACCGCAAAGCGGTGCAGCGATTCATCGACGAGCACATGAGCGGAAAATGCGACCACAGCCAGCGGTTGTTCACATTGCTGACCCTCTCAATCTGGGCCAAGTCGCTCTAGCCCTCCCTGCAAAGCTCGGCCGTTGGCGGTACCCTTTGCGGCCATGAAGCACGGAAACCTGCTCACCGTTCTGATTCTGATCGGCCTGGCGGCTGGTTGTGTGTACGGACAGTTCGTGCTGTTCGGATCGATGGGCGACGATCCGGATGCGCACTGGACCAAACAGGCGGGCGATCTAATTCTCATCCGCCCGTTGTTCCTGCTCATCATCCCGCTGGTCTTCGTCAGTGTCGTCGTCGGCATGACATCGATCGGCGATCCATCCAAGTTGGGTCTGATCGGCTCCTCAACTGTTCTTTACTATCTCGTGACCATGCTGATCGCGGTGACGATCGGCGCGATCTTGGTAACCTCGTTTCGACCGGGCGATCTTTCGGATGAAGCGGCGGCCAAACTTCGCGGCGATGCCCAGGTTGAATACGACGCCTCGGATATCAAGGGCAACATCGAGGAGGCAGCCGACCGCGGCCAGGATCGCCTCGGCGGAGCGTGGATGAACATTCTGCGCCAGATGGTGCCGCGGAATATCTTTGACGAGATGGCCAAGGGGCGCACATTAGGCGTCATCATGTTCGCGATACTATTTGGCTTGGCGTTAGCGGCGGGCGGCGATGCGACCAAACCCGTGATACGGCTGTTTGAAGGTCTTTTTGCCGCCGTCATGAAACTGGTTCTGTGGGTCATCTGGCTCACCCCAGCCGGGGTCTTTCTGCTCGTCGCGTGGACGGTCGGCAAGGTGGGCTTTGGAGAACTGGTCGGCCCACTTTCCAAATACATTGCGGTGGTGCTGACGGGATTGGCCATTCACGGATTCATCGTGCTGCCGTTGATTCTCTTGCTGTTCACCCGCAAGAACCCGTATCGGTACATGTTCCAGATGCGGCGGGCCCTGATGACCGCATTCGGCACCGACTCCAGCGCAGCCACGCTTCCGGTGACGCTTGAAAGCGCCCAGGGCGAGGGCGGGTGCTCCAAGCGCGCCGCGAACTTTGTTCTGCCGCTGGGCGCAACCGTCAACATGGATGGCACCGCGCTCTACGAAGCCGTCGCCGTCGTCTTCCTCTTCCAGCTCTGGGGGATCGATCTCAGCTTCACCGAGCTGCTCATCGTGATCATCACCGCGACCTTGGCGGCCGTCGGCGCGGCCGGCATCCCATCCGCCGGCACCATCACCATGGTCATCGTCATCCTCGCCGTCAATCAAGGCCTGCAAGGTCGAGGCTTCGCTCAATCCGAGTTGCTGCCGACCGCCGCGATCGGCGTGATCATCGGCGTGGATCGCATCGTCGATATGTGCCGAACCACCGTCAACGTGTGGGGCGACGCCGTCGGGGCGAAGATCATCACCAAACTCGCGCCGGACCCCGAGCAGGATTTGGAAGCACCGTAGGGTCCGCTGTGCGGACCATCTTCCCCCCACCGCTGTGCGGACCATCCGGGCGCGATACGATACTCAAATTCCCAACTATCGACGGGTCTACATCCCAGGAGGCACGTTCTTCTTCACCGTCGTAACGGAAAACCGCGAACCCTTTCTTTGCGACGATCGTGCCCGCGACATCTTGAGAACATCCATCGAAAACTGTCGGCACAAATGGCCGATGACGATCGACGCAATCGTGCTGCTTCCAGATCACCTTCATACGATCTGGACGCTGCCCACCAACGACAGTGATTACTCCCGGCGATGGGCATGGATCAAGAAGGAGTTCACCAAGGCATGGCTCGCCGGTCATGGAAAAGAACAGCCAAGGAGTGATTCGCGCATCGCGAATCGCCGGCGCGGCGTTTGGCAACGTCGTTTTTGGGAGCACGCAATCCGAAACGACGACGATTTGATCAATCATGTCGAATACATTCACTACAACCCGATCAAGCATGGGTTGGTCAAGTGCCCTCACAACTGGCCGTACTCAAGCTTCCATCGGTACGTGGCTCAAGGCGTGTATCCGCAAGATTGGGCGTGCGCATGCAAGTCGGATAAGCCACACGTTGCCAATTACGATGAAATCGCCAAGCAAGCAGGAGAATAATTCGGGTACACGGTTCGGTGAGTTGGCCGACTTTGCCGGCGAATAAGAATGGTCCGCACAGCGGACCCTACGGAGCCCATCTCTATTCGTAGGGTCCGCTGTGCGGACAATCCGCTCCAACCGTAGGGTCCGCTGTGCGGACAATCTTCATTGAGCGTCCTGCCGTGGTCGGGTGCTCAACAAGCGACGCCCTTCTATTCCAAGAAGCACTTTCTTTTTGCTACACCGTCCGGACGTGGAACAATCCAGGTAGGCGGCTCGCAGAATTGGTCGATTCTGCCAGCGAATAAGAATGGTCCGCACAGCGGACCCTACGCCTACGCCTACGCCAATCCCTGGGTTCCCAGCCAGCGCTCGGCATCGATCGCCGCCTGGCATCCCATGCCCGCTGCCGTCACCGCTTGGCGGTATTCACTGTCCGCCACGTCGCCGCCGGCAAACACGCCCTCGATGTTCGTTTCGCTACTGCGGTTGGGCAGCTTGACGTAGCCCGCATCATCAAGCTCGATGCCCGAGCCGTTGAGGAATCCCGTGGCCGGCGTGTGACCGATGGCCACGAACAACCCTTTGACGTCCAGCCGCGTTTCATCACCCGTGACGGTGTCCTTGAGCATCACGGCTTCTATCTTTTCCTCGCCAACGACTTCGCTAACAATCTTGTTCCACGCAACCTCAACGTTCGGCAACCCAAGCGTCCGCTCCTGCATGATGTTGGAGGCACGCAGTTTGTCGCGACGATGGATAATCGTCACCTTCGAGGCGAACTTGCTGAGGTACGCCGATTCCTCCATCGCCGTATCACCACCGCCGACGACCGCTAAGTGCTGATCGCGGAAAACCGGCAGCGCTCCATCACATACAGCACACGCACTCACCCCGCCGCCGGTTTGCGCCAAGCGAAGTTCGTTCTCCTGCCCCATCCAATTCGCGGTTGCGCCCGTCGCGATAATTACCGCGTGGCCTTGCACGACCGATCCGTCAGAGGTTGTGAGTTTAAACGGTCGTGACGAGAAGTCACACGCCTCGATATCCTGTCCAACCACGCGCGTTCCAAATCGTTCAGCCTGCTTTTGGAAGTGCTGCATCATTTCCGGGCCGGTGATCCCATCCGGAAAGCCCGGATAGTTCTCGACTTCCGTGGTCAACATGAGCTGCCCGCCGGGCAACACGGGGGCCGGGTTTTGTTTCGGCACGCCGATGAAACAGATCGGATCGAGGTTCGCGCGGGCGGCATAGATCGCGGCCGTCCAGCCGGCCGGTCCGCTGCCGATGATGATCAACTTCTCGACTTCGGCCATGAGGAGAAAACAACTCGAACGAGCGCGGGAGTATTCCCGACCGGTTTTCGTTTGTGGCTGAGAATCAAGCCCTATTCGCGAGAGAGAGCCTTGATGGGGGGCCAGAGGACGAGGTCGCCGTCGAGGCCGTCGTCAGAATGTTGGCGGGCCCGACCGTCTTCGTGATCCTCACCCCGGGCATACAGCACACAATCATCCGGGTCGAGCCACAGCCGGGCGAACGGCGAGTCCAGCGCCGTCCTCGTCTTCAGCCGGCGGAAACGAAGGTGGCCGTACGCTTTATCGTACGGATCAATGTCCGAGATCTTCCGCACGTATTGCCCGTACAGTTTCTCTTGGTTGTCGGGGTAGGTTCCCAGTTCCTTGCGGTAGGCGCAAAGCCCCGCGGAAAGGATCGTGCCACTCACGCCCGCCACCAACTGATTCCTCACGCCGAAAACAATCTCGATGTTCTGCATCGAGTAAATGACAGCGGCGTAGCGCACGGGGTTCGTTCGCTCGAACTGGGTATCGCTGTCCAGGATATCATCGTACTGCTGGACCCGCCAGCGCCGCCACCAGTCATCGTAGACAAGTTTCAGACGATCCTTGGACGCGGCGAGGCTGCTGTGAACAGTCGCGATCATCCGCCATCGTCGAGCCGCCCCGAACCGCTCCATCGGCGCGTTCTTGGACTGAACGCCCCCAAACGTCGCCGCGAACTGATCCGGATCGGCCTGTTCCCGATTGTCAAACACCTCATCCAGCAGCGCTTCGGAGATGATCCTGTCGCCCTCGGGGATGGCCAAGTGCTGGCGATCCGGCCGCAGGAACGGCAGTTCGAACCACGCAATGTCCATGTACTGTTCAGGCGTGATGTCGTCGAAGTAGCTGTAGAACACGTCCCGCAGGTTCGCCAACGCATCGACGAGCAGTTGAATGCCGTACAGCTTTTCAACAAGGAATTGGCGATCGCAGAACTGGCGAAGGATGAAGATATGCGCCACCGCCAGGTCAAGACCTTGCTGCGTCTGGCCGGCTTCGAGCAAGCGATACACTTCAGCCGTCGCAAAGGCCGCGATCGTGTCCACCGCTTGTAAGTAAAGGAACTCACTCCTTCGCAGACTTCCATCGACGGCGATCTGGGCCACGATCCCTGCCTGCCGGTAGACCGCGTCCACTTCGTCAACGCCGTAGGGCAGACCGATCATGTTCCGGTCTTTGCATTCGAGGATGGCCTCGGCCATGCCCGGGTTGGACTCCGCCCAGCCGCTCACCTGTGACCATCCGCTCATTCCGGGATAGATGGTGTAGAGGTTGAAGTCGTCGCCAACCTCAAAGGGCGGCGGATCGAGCGTGAGATACGCGTCGAAAAGCACGCGATAGCTCTTGATCCCCTCGCTTCCCCGGATCGTGTCGTGGTCGTTGAGTTTTTGGATGACCGGTTCGTGCTGGCCGGCGACAGGCAGAGCCATCGCCAAGCCTAATCCAAAAGCAACCCACGATATCGCGCCCAATCGAAAATGGTTCATGCAGTCCGTCCTTCTTTGTTGACTCCCGGTCTGTAACCTCGAATCGACCATCCTACACGCTCTGGCGGCGCCAGTCAGCCCTTTACCGCCCGGTCTGGCCTCGCCACAGCACCCAAAGGGCATCGACGATACCATCCCCCAGTTCCCTCGGCCCTGTGCGCCGCCACCATGCCACGTCAGGAGATCGATGCCGATGATCGTCGGCGTTCCCACCGAAGTAAAGGCTGATGAGTACCGCGTCGGGCTTCGACCCGTCGGCTCGGAACTGTTGACCCGACAGGGCCATCGCGTCCTCATCCAGGCTGGGGCCGGCGTCGAGGCCGGATTTCCCGACCAGGAGTATGACGCTGCGGGTGCTCAGATCGTTCCCTCGGCCGAGGACCTTTGGGCCCAGGCGGACATGATCGTGAAGGTCAAGGAGCCTCAGCCGGGCGAGGTCGACCTCATCCGTCCGGGGCAGGTCGTCTTCACCTACTTTCACTTCGCCTCGGACAAAAAGCTCACCCTGGGGTGTTTGGAGCACCAGTGCATCGCCGTGGCCTACGAGACGCTGACCGATGACGAAGGCCGGCTGCCGTTGCTGACCCCCATGAGCGAGATCGCGGGCAAACTGTCAATCCAGGAGGGCGCGGATTATCTGGAGAATCCACATGGCGGGCGAGGCGTTTTACTCGGAGGTGTGCCAGGCGTTGAGCCAGGTCGAGTTATGGTACTTGGCGGTGGAGTTGTCGGAACCTGGGCGGCTCGCATTGCTGCTGGTATGGGCTCAAATGTAATCATCCTGGATATCGATATAGACAGATTGCGATATCTCGATGAAACCATGCCTTCTAACGTTGACACTATTTACTCTGATCCCCATGCGATTCGTGAATATCTCCCTCATGCGGATCTAGTGGTTGGAGCAGTATTAATTCCCGGGGCAGTAGCTCCCCATCTGATTTCGCGTGAGGATCTAGGGCGAATGAAACCTGGATCTGTAATCGTCGATGTGGCAATCGATCAAGGCGGATGCGTAGAAACCGCAAAGATGACCACACACTCTGATCCGGTTTATACAGTCGATGGA
>JADFNO010000130.1 GCA_022563315.1 Planctomycetota bacterium
ACGTTGAGGGACCACTGTCTGCCCGATCTCGGACGGTGGGGGAGTCGGCCCAGATCGCCGACCCACGTCGCACATTGGGCGCCGCAGACTGCGCACATGGCGTCGAGGGTTTCGTTGGCGGCGGCAGTGGACATGACAGAAGTTTACGGTGAAAGGGGTGGGGACGGCCCTGTCCACACGCAGTAACACCACAGCAATGTTTGCTTACTAGACGGATACAGGGATCGGCCCCGACCCATCGGATCATTCGGTAGTGTCATCGTGCTCGTCTCCACTCAGGTAGTCGGCATAAGGTTTGCCGTTGAAGTCTGTGTCGTAACCGGCGGAGATCATCTGCACAGCAATCTTGCGCAGTGTCAACTCGTCGCGTTCGAGCTGAGCTTTGTGTTCGACGGCGATGGCGAGATCAACGTCTTTCAATACGCCCCTTATCCAAGTTGCATGTTTCCGCTGCTTTTTCAAGTACGCCTTCATCATTTTGCGTTGCCGCACAACTTCGCGCTTCACAAACACCGCTTGCCGGGCTGCAAGAATCTGTTGCCCCATCGTGTCGGTGTCGCCCAACAAGGACACCGTGTCGCGAAAGTTTGACCCTGGCCATCCGAGTCCAGTTCCTGGGTCCCACTTGTGCAACGCCTCAACTAACGCTTTCTCGGTGCGCACGACTTCCTTATTCGCCTGAAGTATTTTGTCTCTCGTCGTCACCGCCTCCAGTGCCCTGATCTCGAAGATATAGGCGACCTGCTGGACGAAAGGGCTGGGGCCGAACTGAACGACAAGGTCACTTAGCTCTCCCCCGTACCGCCGAAGCACACCACGGCTCACATGTTGCGGGGCCGTCATAGGTGGGAAGCCGAGGTGTACGTTGTAACGCTGGAGTGCCACGTTAATCCGCCCTTCGGCCTTGCGGAGATCGACGATGCGATCGACGTAATCTACGATGATTGTGGAGATATTTCGTCCCAGAGTGCCGAAGTACCCATCGAGTTGATAGACGTCGTTCGTGCTCAGAGTATGGGTAACGATCCGAACAAATAAGTCTCTGATCTCTGCGTACTTCCGGCACGCGTCCTGGATCGTAACGGGATCTCGGCCGGGCTGCTTGCGTTCCTCGGGTGTGGTAACTGAACGGGCGTTCTCACTTGGAGAGTAAATCTTCGCTATCTCCATTCGGTACGTTGTTGTCCAACCCTGCGACACGCCGCGTGGCCAATCACGGTCGCTCACATTCATCATACCTGAATCACCAGGTCAGGTGAACGCACACCCCGACGCCACCGCGACGTTGACGACCGCGCCGAGGAGGAGGAAGACGACGAGTTTGAACAGGCGGCGCTTCACGGCAACATTCTACGCCGCTGTCCTTCTGTGCGTTTCTACAGGTGCAGAACCTTCCCCATCGCGTCGAGGAGCGAGCTGGCGAAGGAGTTTGTCATCGTGTGAGCAGGATACCGCAGTGGATGCCGCAGACATTGCACATGGCGTCGAGGGTTCCGCAGGCGACGGTGTTGGGCATCGTTACACCTCCACCCCACACTCTGGGCACGCCTCATGCTCCGCCCCGCGCAGGTCGTAGCCGCACTTGATGCATTGGCCACGCTTGCGGCGGATGATTCGGCGCGCGGTGAAGGGGCCAAGCATGACGAACCACAGAATCGCCGCGTAGAAGATCGTGTTGATCGCGAAACCGGGCCAGTGGGGTGCAAATGGCAGCGATCGATCTCTCCAGTAGTCGGTCGTGTTTGGAGGCAGCGGTGGTATTACAAATCCGCCGGTGATCGTCCCATCCACATAGATCCCCGACATCGTATCATGCTGTCCCTCTCGCTCACAGTTGACGGCAAGGCAGGGCCAACCAGCAGCATCCCTTTGGTACAGGAACCCGTGCGTTATCGAATCCGGAGGCGGCACATGGAACCTCGACGATGCCGTCAAGCCAGCGGCATCGATCACTCCACATATCTGAAGCAAAAAATCAAACGGTGGGCGCGTATCCGGTAGAACTTGAACGCTCACTCGCCGAAATCCACTCTTTGTGAACTCCTGGAAGAACCACGCGGGAGGATGTTCACGACTGAGTCCGCGTACAACTGCTACTTCTGAGGGAGTTCCGTTCATTGAGAACCCCCATGCGACGGCGATGTTGACAATCGCGCCGAGGAGGAGGAAGAACACGATGCGGACGGTTGTGCGCTTCATGGTCGGATGATTGTGTGCGAGCGCCTCCGCGGGTTACCACCCGCGGCTAGTTTGATTCTTGCGATGCTTTCGCGTCTTTCGCGTCTTTCGCGGCCCTTGCTTGGTCGTGCAGACAGCGCATTGCCTCGATATACGCTTCGCTTGGCTCGCGGTCACGGCGGGCCATCATGCTTTTGGCGGTATCGAGGAACTTCTCGAAGCGAAACAACTGCTCGCCTCGATCAGTCAACCACGCAAAACGGCGAACAACCATGGGCGGGGCAGCCGTCGTCGCGATCATCGCGCCGGTGCCGATCAATGTCCCGGTCATGAGGCGAGTGTTGATCGAGAGCTTGACGTGATCACCGACGATCGCGCCGATGAAGGTCAGCCCGGTTTTATGGACGGGGCCTTGCGGATCGAGTCGCATCGCCACTTCGCCGTAGGTATTGAGCAGATTCGAGTTGGTGGTTCCAGCCCCGAAGTTGACCCATTTGCCGACCCACGAATCGCCGAGGTGGCCGTCGTGGCTTTTGTTGGAATAGCCCTGGAAGATCGTGCCGCCGACTTCGCCGCCGATCTTGCACACCGGGCCGATGACGGTGTTGGGCTTGATCAGGGCGTGGTCAATGATCGTTGAATCGCGACCGATCGAGCTGGGCCCGCAGATCACCGCGCCGGGGCGAACGACGGCCCGCTCGTGAATCGCAATCGGTCCATGCTCAGCATCGAGGACGACATTGGGATAGAGCGTGGCGGAATCGTGCACCGCCACCGGATGCGGTCCGATGATGGTCGCCTCCTCCGAGGGAACGCGGGCGTCGACCATGCGCACGTGCAGCAGGTCATGCGTGATCGTCTTGCTGATAACGGACATCACGTCCCAGGGATATTTGTAAAGCAGACGTTTGCCGATGGCGCGCCATGCGACCCGCTCGTGAAGCTGCCGTGTCGTCAAGAAGTATTCAGCATCCGCCCGGCGCAGCATGGCGGCGACGATATGGCCGGTGGCTTCCTCGGTGGCGGCCTCACCGATCTGGAGCTTCAAGTCCGGGTCGGGCATCGCCCAGCGCCCGTTGACGCAGTAGAAGACCTCTTCATCGGGCAGGCGATTGACCGGGGCATCGGCGCGCTCGGTGAGCAGAGACTTGAGGTGATCGGGCACCCAATAGCCGGCAAGGGACTTGGGCCGATGGGCGGCAAGCCGGCCGGCGGTGGTCAACATGCCTGTGCGCACCTCGAAGGATGCGCGGAGGTCGGTCATGGGGCCGAGCTGCCCCAGGCCGTCGTCAAAGATGATCATGCGCGGCATGAGAGAACCTTAGCTCGGAGAATGCACTGCTGAGACATCCCCAACGCAGTTACTCAGAACTTCCTCTGTGCCAAGCCTCTGTGCCCTCTGCGCCTCTGTAGTGAGTCTTCTCAAGAAGGCCTGACGTATGGATAGTTTAGACATTTCGACATTTCGACGTTTCGACGTTTCCTTTCGATTCCACCCGGACCTTCCTCACTCGAAGACTCGTTCGTCAGGACCGGCTTCGGGTTTCTATCCGTGTCCATCTGTGTTCATCTGTGGCTGCTCCCCCTCTGTGTTCTCTGTGCCTCTGTGGTGATGAATAATCCGGGTTAGCGAGTTTGCGAACGGTTGTGAAGCAGTCATCATCGCCACGCCACGCCGCCGCGAATGGTGCCGGAGTGAAACTGCCACAGCGGCATGAGCCGAACGAACATCCACCCCAGTGGTACGCCAACGAGCCCCGAATAGATCGCCCCGAAGAAGCGGCGCACGATTTCCCCCAGCAGCGTGGTATCGGCCCAATAGGGAAGTCCATCGGGATACCACGAGCGGACAACGTAGATGGTGACGATGACGGTGGACGCGGTCAGGGCAAAGAGGATCGTCATCGCGCCGATGGCCAGCGGGCGGCGGCGAAAGACGGTGGTGCGGACTTGCAAGACGAGCAGTGTCCCTACGACATAGCCTAAGGTGTGGGGGCCGATGAGGTGAAGCGTCTCGTTCGCGTCCAGCGACAGATCGGATGAGAGGTCAAGCAGTAGACCGAGGATCAAGCAGCTCCACAGCGCGGTGATGCGCGGGGCGGAGAGGGCGACGAACGTCGCGAGGGCCGCACACACGCTTGGCTTGACGTTCAGTATGTGAATCGCGTCGATCAAGCTGGTCTCGAAGATCAGCGCGATCAACCCGAGAATGCCGAACACGTGCCATCTCACGACTCGCCATCCTCATCCAGCTCGTCGAGCTGCTCGATCTTCAACGTCACCGCGTCGAGATCAGCGGCGAAATAACGCGGTTCGACCACGACCACGTCACGCAGCGGGTCGTCGTCTTTGTGATCGACCGACTTCACGTACCCGACGATCATTCCCTGAGCACTATCCGGCCAGGAGAGATCGGCGAGCCGCACCAGATCGCCGGGTCTCACGTCACGGGCCCGTTCGATCTCTCCGCTGAGCGTTCCGTTTCCCAGCGGCTTCAGGTGAACGCGCGGAGCGTCGGAGATCGAAGCCGTCGGATCGTCGGGCGAAAGGATGATCCCAATAACCCATTGGGCGGCGCGATCGGTGATCGGCAGCAGCCGGCTGCTGAGGAGTCGGACGTCGTTGGTGACGCGCCCGATCAGATGCACGCCGCGATAGACCGCGATCGTGTCAGGGGTAACACCCTGGCGCGTGCCGGCTCTGAGTCTGACCGGTCCGCCGCCGCGTCCGGGACTTCGGCCGGTGATGTGGGCGAAAACGGGCGTGATCGTGCCGCCGCGATGGAAGCGTTGGGCATCCTGGAGCTCGCTGATCTCCTGTTCCAGGGCCTCGACTCTGAGTTGGGCGGCCCGGTACAGCGCATGCACCTCGTCGCGGTCCACAATGAGCCGCTGCACTTGTTCGGGCTCGCCGCTGAGCGGGTCACGGGCGGGTCGAAACCAGGTGCGAATCTTCGTGCCGGCATACTCGAACGGCTCCAGCGGCACGTTGACAACGGCGGCGAGATCGGAAGTCCACGGCCGCAGCCATCGGTTCGGCACGATGGTCAGGACGCCGATGAAGGCAATCGCGACGAGGAACGCTCGCTTTGACGGGGCAATCTTCCTGGCCATTTCCGGGACCGGTACTGGTGCTCACCACGGGCGTAGAAGACGCGGGCCACGGCGGCTTGGGAACGATCGAGAAAGCCTCCAACCACCGACAGCTAGTCGAGGTCCGACTCCATCGTCGATTTCCATTCCTCGAGATTCTCCAGGTAGATGCTGGTGCCGCGGGCCACCGCTGTCAGCGGATCATCGGCAACCACCGCATCGATCCCGGTCGCATTGGACAGAATTACGTCCATGCCGCGTAGCAACGCCCCCCCTCCAACCAACGTGATGCCGTTGTCAACAAGATCGGCGGCGAGCTCCGGCTCGGCTCGCTCCAGCGTGCGCATCACCGTCTCGATGATCGCCGCGACCGGCTCTTGAAGCGCCTCGCGAACTTCCTCGCTCGTCACCGTCGTCTTGCGCGGCAGACCCGAGACGTTGTCCCGGCCTCTCACGTCCATCGACTGCGGTTCGCCCACCGGCGCCGCCGAGCCGATCTCAATCTTGATGCGCTCCGCCGTCTGCTCACCGATCGTGAGGTTGTACGTCTTTTTCATGTGGCTGATGATCGCTTCGTCCATGTCGTCGCCGGCAACCCGAACCGATTCGCACGATGCGATGTCCGCGAGCGACATGATGGCGACCTCGGTCGTTCCGCCTCCGATATCAACGATCATCGACGCGGTCGGCTCGACGATGGGAAGCCCGGCCCCGATTCCGGCGGCCATCGGCTCCTCGACCAGATACACGCGCCGGGCCCCGGCACGCTCCGCTGAATCCAGCACCGCCCGCTTCTCTACCGCGGTAATGCCCGACGGCACCGCGATCACCACTCTGGGCCCGAAGATACGGCTTCGCCCATTCACCTTCCGAATGAAATAGCTCAGCATCGCCTCGGTGATCTCGAAGTCGCTGATCACCCCGTCCTTCAGCGGACGGATCGCGCTGATGGAGCCCGGCGTCTTGCCCAGCATCTCCTTGGCCGACCAGCCGACCGCATTGCCATTGTTCAGCACCCGGCTCGTGCCCTTCTTGACCGCGACCACCGACGGTTCGTTCAGGACGATCCCTTCGCCACGAACACAGACCAGGGTGTTACAAGTTCCCAGGTCGATGCCCATGTCCACGCTGAACCACCCAAGGAGGTTCTCAAACACTGACGGCAACTCCATTTGCCTGAAAAGTTGGCGGCGAAAAACCGCCCATCACATGCTCCGCACTGCTTGCTCATCGACCAACGGCCGAATCTTGCGCCAATGATACGAAAACGCCGCCCGTTGTGGGCGGTCGGCGTCAATTCGTCTGATGTTGTGGAGAATCTGACGTGGTGACGGCGTCGGGCCGCTATCGACTGTCAATAAGTTTGAACATACCCCCGGAGGAACCGTCACTGCCGGAGTGCTCGGCGTTCCGCGAGGCCAACAGGATCACGCCAGCCACAAGGACTATAACGGCGACGGACAGCAGTCCGGTATAGACATTCAGATCCCCACCCTTTCGCCGAACTGAAGCATCAAACTGACTCATGAATCGACTCCGTGAAAGCTTCGTGCCTCAACCGGCCCCGGACCGGGCCAGCACGCGGTCGCCCGGCTGAACCTCGCCGCGGCTGTCCGTGTCCTCCAGCTCGATCACGCCGGTCGAGCGGTTGATGTCCACAGCAATGATCCTCAGGTTGGCCAGGAAGTTGCCGCCCCGGGCCACCATCATGATCCAGCCTTCTTCCACCCCGTCGCGGGACCCGGCGTTGATCTCGGCCAGGGTCTGATCGGCGCCGCGGCGCACGTTGACGACGGTGGCGTCGAGATTACGGACCGGCGGCGGGAGCGGACCGCCCTCCAATCGGCCGTATTTTTCTTCGAAGATCCTCGCGGTATTGACAGCTTGGGCGAGCTCTTCGCGCAATTGCTGAAGCTCTTCCTGCACGGCCCGACGGGCGGCGACGGCAACCTGGAGTTGCGCGCTGACATCCCGCAGGGCCTCGTCGAGCTGAACCACGCGCTTGGCGTCCTGCATGGCGTCCTGGCGAAGCGTCCGCAGCTCGTTGACGAGGCTCTCGGTGAGCTCTTGTCCGGCCATGGCACTGGTGGCCAGGACCGCCAGCTTCGCGTCAATGTTCGCCTGCAGCTTCTCGCTGCTGGCCAAGGCCGCCTCCAACTGTCGCAGCTTGGCATTGGCGTCCTGCAGATCCCGCGTGAGCTGGGACTTGCCCAGGCTCAGCTCCTGGAGTTCGAGCTCGCTGCGGGCCTGGGCCGAGCTGGACGCGGTCTGCGCCTGCTGGAGCAGCATGTTGGCGGTCGAAGCCGCGGCTCGTTCTTGCTCATAACGCGACTTGTAGGAATCCTCGTTGTGGGCATATACGACGACCAGCGGCACAAGCAGCACCGCTAGCATCGACACAAGTACGATAAAGATCTTCGTCAGGACATGCACGATCGGTATCCTCGCTTTTCGGGCCGTGGTAGTCGGCGTCCACGTTCTAGGAAGGAGCGCCCCCCTGCTGGCGACCGGTTCTTCCCCGTGGAGGGGCACAGCGCCCGACGACGGCCCCGCTGCCGCCCGCCGCGCACAAACACACAACGGCAAACCTTCCTTGTACCTTGAGGCACGATTCGTGTCAATAGTTCGGGCGGTTCCTGACAACCTTGTCTAAAGTCCGATCCACCCTGAGAATCGCCCCTGCCGCCGCGACCTGGACCAGCGGGTTGGGGTCCCCCAGCAGGGAGGCCAGCGTACGATAGACGGTGGCGTCGCCCAGCTCGCCGAGCGTGGAGGCCGCCTGAGCACGAAGCTGGTATTGGTCACTTCCAACATAGGCCATGGGAACCTCGATCGGCGCGAAGCTGGGGTTGATCTGGGCCATGGCCCAGGTCGCCGCCATTCGGATCTCGGCGGAGCGTTGAAACCGCCCGGTCGCGCGGGCGAGGTTGCTGAGGTCCGGGATCGCCTGTTCATCGCGTAGCCGGCCGGTGAGCATGCACGCCAGCGCCGCGAGTTCGCCGTTCTCCGGCGTTGAAAACAGAGCCGCCCGGATCACGCTGATCTCCTCCCGCTGGCCCAGCTTCACCAGGGCCTCAGCGAATTGAAGGTTTACGAGCTTGGTCCTGGCCAGCGACGCATGGTGCACGCCCCCGCGAACGGCCTGCCGAAGCATCGCCGCGGCCGAGGTATCGCCCAGCTCCCCGAGCACCATCGCTGCATTGGCCCGCACCTCCGGATCGTGGCTCACGATCATCTCGGCCAGCGGGTTCAGGTTCGCCCGATGCCCGCAGCGGTGCAACGCAAATATCGCAGCCGCCTGCACCGACAACGACTCATCTCGTAGCAGGGGCTCCGTGAGATGAGCGAGCGATTTGAGCTGCATTTGCCCGATCGACATCGTCGCAATGAACCGCACGGCGCGATTTTCGTCCACCAGTCCGCGGCGAATCAGCGGCTCGATCTCATCCGGCGCCGCTTGCATCGCCTCCAGCGCGTTGGCCCTCAGCAGTGGGTAGGTGGAGTCGCAAGCCTGCACAAGCAACTCGATCGAGGCCTCACGAAGACCGGCCGGGGTTGCGTCGGCCGTGACGGCGGGGCTCACCGCCAAGACGGGTGAAACGACTAACGGAAACTGCAACGAGGCCGACTTCGTACTCCACGGCTGGCTCGTGACCTCCTCACATCCGCCAAGCATCAGCAACAGGGACACGGCCGGGATCAAACGCACAAGTAATCTGTTCATGATTTGGTTTCCTTTGCCCCAAGGAAGTTGGCCGACCCCCCGAGAACGACGGTGCCGAGCAGGCAGAGCCAGGCCCATACATCGCCCAGCCGTCCATACAGGGTACTGCGTGAGTCGAGCGGGAGTTCGGCGAGCAGTACACCCTGGGTCTGCGCAGCTCCGTATCGACCTTCGCCGATCTGGCCGATGAGTTTTCCACGGGAGTCGATGGCCACGCTGAGCCCGGTGTTTGCGGCCCGAACCATGGGGACGCGGTTCTCCACGCACCGAAAACGGGCGATCTGGACGTGCTGGCGGCGGCCGGCGACCGAGGCCCCGAACCACCCGTCGTTGCTGAGATTGACCAACACCTCCACGGACTTGGTTCCGTCGCCGTAGACCATCTTCCGGCACAGCCAGGCCACGGTGTCCTCGAAGCAGATCGGCGTGCCCAGGTGCAGTGTTTGGTCATTCCAATCCAGGCGCAGCCGTTTGATGTCCGGGTTGCTGTCGAGGTTGAACCGCATGCCCTCGGCGCCCAGGGCCAGCAGCCGTTGCTCCAGCCACGGCCAAGCGGAGATATATGGCATCGTTTCGCCGAACGGCGTCAGGAAGTGTTTGTCGTAGCGCTGATACGGTGGATCGTGGAGGACCAGATACGCCGAGTTGTAATGGCGATCCCAGTTCCACTCCTTACCGACGGCGCGAAGGCCGAAGTAGGACGGGCTGCCGACGAGTAGGGGCGTACTAAGGTTGGCCACGAGTTCGGTCAACGTTGCCGAGTAGACGTCCCCGGGGTAGTACCCGTTCTCTCGCTGGTACTTGATTGTCTCGGGCTCCAAACCGTACCCCGGGACCATTGTCTCCGGCCAAACGACCAGGTCGGGCGTGGTTCCGGAGGCGATGGCATCGGCGTGGGCCTGCTCGGTCAGAGAAACGAAGTCGCCAAAATCACTGACCTGCTGTTCCCGCGGCCAGCCAATCTTGTTGTCCTGAGCCAGGTTCGTCTGGATCACGAGAATTGACGGGCCGGGCCGCAACGTCGGCTGCCCCAATCGCCACAGACCGTACGCGATGTTGGCCGCGTGCAGCACCAACGTGAGCCCCACCGCCGCCACCGCGGCGCGGCGAACGATTTGCGTGCTGCGCATTCTCACCATGTCCACGATCGCCCCACTTACCATCGCTGATAGGAAGCTCAGCCAATAGGTCCCCAGCAGATCCACCGACTGGACCAACACCGGCCATTCGATCAACGGATGGGCCAGCAAATACCACGGATAGCCGCGGAAGATCAGCTCGCCGCGCAGACACTCCACGCCGACCCAGAGGATTGGCAGCACCAACGTCGCCGGCCATCGGCTGAGCCGCCGGTGGTGGCCAACTCGACGGACCAGCCACACGAACAGCACGGCATATCCAGCCATATACATTGAAAGCAAGGGGTAGCCGGCCGCGGTGACCGGGAGAATCCAGCGGTTCATCCAGAGCCACAGAACAAGTTGCACGATGAAGACGACGAGCAGCGCGCGGCGCGTGGTCCGGGCATGAACGGCCAGCCACCACAGCGGCGCGATCGCGAGAAAGCTCAGCGGCCATAAGTTGACTGACGGATACGCCGCCATGAACAGCACCGCATGCGTCACCGCCAATCCCACGGTCAGGGCAAAGCGATGGCACCGCCCGTGACCGATCGGTGAGGTCTGCCTTGGGTCACCGCCAATCGGATCGCGATCACTTGCCGGCATAGTCGATGATGCGG
>JADFNO010000131.1 GCA_022563315.1 Planctomycetota bacterium
CAGCCGATCCGATCCCGGCCATGAGACAGAACGTGGGCGCGAGATAGAGTTGGCATCGACTCGGCGCGCCGAAGGGATAGCGCTTCATGGCGGCGGCGACGAAGGCGAGGACGATCGGCGCTAATAGAAACGCCAGGAACTCGAAGCGTCGGGCACGGACGAGCGCCACGATCCCCGTAATCACGAGGATGAAGGTGAAAATACTGCCCGCGTCCTTTCCCCCGATGGGGTACGGCATCATTTCGCCGGTCAGTGTTGCGAAGAACCACGGCGCTAGTTTGGTCGGCGTTTGGAAGGGAGGGAACGCTGCTTCCCAGTAGTCGCGCATGAACACATGCTCAGCGGGGTTTCGCTGTGACAAGTGAAGCCAGTACACCGTGATGAGACCGACACACAGCGCGGCCCCCACGATCGCCGCACTCAGGAGTGGCGTTTTGGAGCGCCGTGCAAATGTTGCCATCGCCATGGACACGCACACGCCGCCTCCGATGACGACGGACGGGAACGAAAGGCCGAAGGCGACGAGCGATAGTCCACACAACGCGATAAGCAAGCGCCACGCCAACGGCCGGTCCGGTTGGTCCCTCCACCGAATAAACAGGCCGAGCAACAGTAACGCGATCAGTACATCCACCGCGTACGGCTTCGCCTCGGCTGAGTATCGAATGAGCCAGTACGAGACGGAAAAGATGGCGACCGCAAAGACAAACGCCCTACGTTCCAGGACGTGTCGGGCAAGGCGACGAAACAGGACGAACGACGCGACCATGCAACCAAACGGAATGAATCGAAGCGTCCATTCCGTGAAGCCGGCAATTCGAACGAGGAGCATCTGCGCCAAGAGGAACAGCGGCGGCGCGACCTGATGATATTCCAGAGGTTCAAGGATGCCGGCGAAATCACGACGCGCGAAATTGATGGCCAGGAACGATTCATCGTGCCATAACGGGAAGCGCAGGCCAAAGCGGACGGTGCAGGCTGCGATCCCCAATATCACAAACCCCCACGTGATCCGATCGGCCTGGGATTGGGTGAGTCCGCCGTCATTATCAACGGCAAGAGGATCTCGTAGCCAAATTGACGGCATGGGATGCGAACTTGTTTGGCGTGCTCGTTCGATGGGTGAGGGAGTCGGGCTCGTTGCGATAGGGATGTTGATGGTGGGGTTGGTTGTGGGCCATTAGACATTGCAAGTCGCCGCGCGCCCAGCGCGTGTTGATTCGTGACGCGACGGGATACAGAGAAGATTCACCACAGAGCCACAGAGGACACAGAGGGAGGAAGGGATGAGGGATGGGCCATGAGGGGTGAGGGATGAGGGAAGGAGGACAGGGGATGAGCAAACATGACCCGGTTTAGGCGTCCTTGGCCGAGCAGCGGTTAGGTCTTGTCTGATGGATAGTGGGACGGGCATCTTGCCCGTCTGAAACAGTCAAACGGACGGGCTGGAAGCCCGTCCCACCAAGCAATGATTGCGCGGCGGACGGGTTTGGTATGCGGGCGCGAACCGGGCTCGGGGACGAGCCGGCTCGCTAAAGACCAACAACGAAGAACTAACAACTCCCCTACGCCAGCGCGGGTTCTTTGACGAGCAGGGTTTTGGCTTTTTCCCAATCGTCGAGGAAGCGCTTCAAGCCGACGTCCGTCAGCGGATGCTTCATCATTTGCTGAATGACCTTGAGCGGCGCGGTGGCGACATCGGAGCCCATCATGGCGGCTTGCACCATGTGTTGTGGATGGCGGATCGACGCGGTGAGAATCTTGGTCGTGTAACTGTAGTTGTCGTAGATCTGTCGAATTTGTTGAACGACCTCCATGCCGTCGCCGCCGACGTCGTCGATTCGGCCGACGAAGGGGCTGATGAGAAACGCCCCGGCCTTGGCGGCGAGCAGGGCTTGCAGCGGCTGGAAGCACAACGTCATGTTGACCTTGACATCGCGATCGGCCAGCGTCTTGCAGGCGCGGAGGCCTTCCTCGATGCAGGGGAGCTTGATGACGATGTTGGGCGCGATCTGGATCAGCGGCTCAGCCTCGGCGATCATGGCGTCGTGTTCAATGGCAACGACCTCAGCACTGACGGGCCCTTCGACGACCTGGCAGATTTCTTCGAGGCGGGTGCGGAAGTCGACGCCTTCTTTTGCAACGAGGCTGGGATTGGTGGTGACGCCGTCAAGCACGCCGAGCGAGGCGGCGCGCTTGATCTCGTCGAGATTGGCGGTGTCGATGTAGATGTCCATGGGGATAGTGTATCGCCGAGTCGGCGGGGAGGGATGCGCGGCGGGGATTATCCACCGTTAGCTGGAGAGCCACTGCAAGAGCATGACGATGTTGACGGCGAGGCTCGCCAGGAGGATGACCAAGAGGACGACGAATCCGGGGCTGTCCAGGAAGCTGCTCTTGACGGGGTGTCGCGGGATGGCCAGGGTGTTGCTCGGATCGCTCGCGGTCAGGGCGGGACCGATCCCGGAAAGGTCGAGGCTGCGATGTGCGAAGTGCGGGGCCCGTCCCTTGGCGATGAGCTTCAGGTCGATCAGGAGATCGGCCGCGTTGTGATAGCGGTCCTTGGGGTTCTTGGCCATCATCATCTCGATGACCTGCGCGCAGCCGGCGGTGATTTTAGAGACCAGGTGATCGGGCGGGACGAGTTCGGATTTGAGATGTTTGTGCATCACGGCTGAGGGGTTCTTGCCCGTGAAGGGGACCTTGCCGGTGACCATGTGATAGAAGGTTGCGCCGAGTCCGTAGATGTCGGCGGGGGGTCCGATTTCGACTTCGCCTCGAATCTGTTCGGGGCTGATGTAATACGGGGTGCCATAGGCCCGGCCGGCTTCGGCTTCGGCGGCTTCCTTGTCGGACATCGCGCGGGCGAGACCGAGGTCGGCAAGCTTCACGACCCCGTGGCGGGTGATCATGATGTTCTTGGGTTTGATATCGCGATGGACGAAGTCGCGCTGGTGGGCGTGCTGGAGCGCGTGGGCGACCTGGATGGCGACCTGCGTCGCCTCGGCTTCCTTGATGCGCTTGCCCTGCTTGATGCGATCGTACACGGTGGGACCGTCGACATACTCCATCACGAAGTAGTGGTGCTCGCCGGCCTTGCCGACGTCGTAGGCGGCGACGATGTTTGGATGATTGAGCTTGGCGGCGGCGCGGCCCTCTTTGTAGAAGCGCTCGATGAACTTGTCGTTGTCGGAGAACTTCTTGGGGAGGATCTTGATGGCGACGAGTCGATCAAGGCTGAGCTGCCGGGCGAGGAAGACGGTGGCCATCGCCCCGGAGCCGAGGCGGCGTTTGATCTTGTAGCCGGGGATCTGCTCGGTTGACTTTTTTTCTTCGAACTCGCGGCGAAGTCGAGTCAGTTGACGGTTGGTGGCGAAGCCGTTGTCGATCAAGAGGTCGGTGAGGGTGCGCGGCTCGTCGGTCTGGGCGGCATCGCGGAGCATGGAATCGCACAGATCGATCTCTTCGGCGGTGGCGAAACCCTGGCGGATGACGAGCGTGCCCAGCATGGTCTCGAAGCCGCCGGTCGAGGTGCCTTCGGCCAACAGCTCGTCGGAGTCCTCGGGGGCGTCAGGGGCATCGGGGCTGGAGCCGGCGTCACCGTCCACGGGCTGGGTGGAACCGTCCGTGTCGTCGGCCAGGCTCAGCGGGACCTCCTCCTCGGGAGTGGAAGGGGTTTGCGGTTCATCAGCCTTCGGTTTCTTGCTCACGACTACCAAGGTTACCCTCTACCAGCTATGTGACGCGAGACGTACAACAGCATTGGACTTTCACCCTGAGGTGTCGTCAACGACGAAGTGTGTTGCCGCCCCAACTTGGCCGCCGATCCGTCCCGGCGGCGGCCCCGCACCAAACTCGAAACCCGCGACCTGGGCGACCTCTGCCCAGGCGTGTGTCCTCACTATATTGTCCATACGGGAGGCCCGGCAGAGGGGTTGCACCGCCGGCAAGGCCTGTGGCGGCGGTGCGGCCGAGAGAGCCTGAGGCTTATCCATCTCCTCTCCCGGCAGTTTGCTCAAGTCCCGTTGCCGGCTCGGTTTGCGGTGGTGTTCCCTCTATACTCGTCCGTCGTGCCCAGCTCCGTCACCCTGCTCAGGCACAGTATGGACGACCCGAAGCGCATATTGATCGTGAGGCCCAGCGCCCTGGGCGATGTCTGCCGCACGGTGCCGGTCCTGGTGAGTCTCCGGCGGGCCTTTAGCCGGGCCCAGATCGATTGGCTTGTTCAGGCCCAGTTCGTCGAGGCCATCGCCGCCCATCCCGCCCTGGATGGGATCGTGACGTTCCCTCGAACGCAAATGGCCGACTGGTGGCGTAATCCGATCGTCGCCTTCGAGACGCTTCGTTGGTTCGCATCGCTTCGGCGGCGTGGGTACGACCTCGTCTTGGACTTCCAGGCGTTGGGGCGAAGCGGCCTGATCACCCGCGCCACGGCGGCGACGCGGCGCGTGGGGTACCGTTCAGCTCGGGAGTTCGGCTGGTTGGGCTATACCGTCCGACATCCCCCGCCCACGGCCCTGCACACCGTGGACCGGATGCTCCACCTTCTGTCGGCCGAAGGCATCGACCCTGTTTGCGACATGCGCCTTTACACGGCGCAACACGATCAGCAATGGTGGACCGAGCTGCGCAGACGGCTGGGGATCGAGAACGGAAAGTACGTGGTGCTCGCCCCGACCAGCCGTTGGCCGAGCAAGCGTTGGCCGGGTGAGTATTGGTCGGCCCTGATCGAGCCGTTGTTGAAGCGCGGCGTGGGGCATTTGGTTTTGGTCGGATCACCGGCCGAGCGCAGACAGGTGCGGTGGCTCGCGCTGAATCCTGTGTGTGCGAAAGGTACGGTCGTCGACCTCGTCGGTTCCACAAGTGTCGGCCAGACGATGGCGATTGTTGAAGGTGCGGCCCTGGTTATCGCCAACGACTCTGCGCCATTACACATGGCGGTGGGGTTTTCGCGACCATGCGTAGCGCTGTTCGGTCCGACCGACCCGGCTCGGGTTGGGCCGTATGGCCGTCCTGAGACGGTGCTGCGGCATCCGGATTTGGCGCCCCAAACGGCGATCAACTTCAAGGATCCCAAGCTGGGCGATGCACTGATGCGGTCCATTCGCCCCGTTGACGTGTTGCGTCGAGTCGATGAACTACTCGTAGAGCGAGCGGGTTCGACTTCGCCCCGAATGTCTCCGACGACGGCGAGCGAGTCCGAGGCTGGTCGTGTGAAGGAGGCGGCGCTGTGAAGTTCGGGCCGCCGATCGTACTGGCGAGTCGCTCGCCTCGGCGCCGGCAGTTGCTCCAGGAGGCGGGGATTTGTGTGCACGTGCTTCCGCCGGAGATGGACGATGGTGAACTCACACCCCAAGGACAGACGCCCCAGCAATGGGTGTTAGACATGGCGTTACTCAAGGCGCTTGATGTCGTGCCGCGCGTTTCGTCACACAAGGAATTCGAAGCGGGCACGGTGCTGGCCGCCGATACGGTGTGCGTGCATCGAGGCGAGATTCTCGGCCAGCCCGCCGATGCCGACCACGCCTATGCGATGTTGAGCGGGCTGTGCGACAGCGTCCACCGGACGATCAGCGGCGTGTGTCTGATTCGCCTGGCCGACGGTCATCGCATGCTCTTTGTCGATGAGGCCGAGGTGTATCTCGGCAAGTTGAGTGAGGCGGAACTTCGGGAGTATGTTCAGTCCGGGCAGTGGCAGGGCAAGGCGGGCGGGTACAACCTGGCGGAACGGATCGACGCCGGTTGGCCGATCCGTTGCGAGGGCGATCCCGCCACGGTGATGGGTCTACCCATGCAGCGCTTACGCGGCTTGCTCAACGGCGCGGAGAATGATCAGCGATGATCCTGGCTGTGCATCTGCCGCCGGCGCTCACGATTCCGATCGCGATCGGGCTGGCGCTTTGGATCCTTTGGTATTGGAAGTGTCTTGACGATCCAAAGGTGGATGCCAAGCGGCGCCGCATCAGGCGGGCGTCGATCGTAGTGATGTTCGTTTCGCTTGCCCCGTTTGTCCGGGCCCTGAGCTTCGTCGATCATAAGACGAATCCAACCGAATACTTCATTTCGTGGGTCTTGGTGTTGTTCGCGTTGGGGTTGGTTGTGGTGACGGCGATGATGGATGCGGTCAATACCGTGCGCATACATCACGAGGAGCAGATCGACGAAGCTGCGAAGGCTTCATCTGACCTGCGCAACTCGGCGAAGCAGGCCCGTCGGCGTAACGCGCTCAAAGGTCGAGATATATGAGCGGTCCGCTGCCGGGCGTGCTCGCTCCGGTCACCATGAGCGCGTCCTGGTTCTATCGGTTGGCCATACGCGCGCGAAACGCGCGCTTCGACCGCGGCGTGGGCGTGGCGACCGTGGATCGCCCGGTCATTTCCGTCGGAAATATCACAACCGGCGGAGTAGGAAAGACGCCGATGGTGATGTGGATCGCCCAACTGTTGCGCCGGCACGACTACCGCCCGGTCATCGCCATGCGCGGCTACGGCTCGGCCCGCGGCGAGCGCAGCGACGAGGAAGCGGAGTATCTCGATCGCCTGGGTGACGTGCCGGTTGTGGCCGATCCCGATCGCGCCGCTGCGCTTCGTGAGTTCCTGGCGGATCATCGTGAGGTTGATTGCGTGGTTCTCGATGACGGCTTCCAACATCGGGGCATCGCGCGCCAACTTGACTTGGTGTTGATTGACGCGTCGCGCGAAACGTTCGCCGATCGACTCCTCCCGGCCGGTCACTTGCGTGAGCCGATTGCGAATCTCCGGCGAGCGGATGCGGTGGTCGTGACGCGAGCTGAGTCCGTTGACGACGCACTTTCGGCTCAGATCGCCCAAAATCTAGGGAAACCCCCAGTTGCGTGGTCGCGTCATATGTGGTCGGATTTAGATCTGTGGAGGGCGGGTGGTTCGGATTCGGTCGAGACCGAATGGTTGGCCGGGAAACGGGTTCTGACGATGCTCGGGGTGGGGCATCCTGGGTCGATTGTGAGCCAAGTTCAGGCGGCGGGGGCAGCCGTCGTGGTCAACGTGCCGGTACGGGACCACCAACGCTATGATCGGGCCAAGCTGGCGGCGGCGCGAGATTTATGCCGGGGACTGGACGCGATGGTCACGACCGCCAAGGATTGGGTCAAGGTGCGGCGTCTGATAGACTTCCAGACCTGGCCGGTTCCGGTGGTAGTCCCCCGACTGGCGATCGAGGTCTTTCACGGGGCCGGGGAACTTGAAGACCTGGTGCTCGCGGCCGTGGCGGGATCGACAGCGCCCCCCGGTCACAGGGCCGGTTCTTCCGGCGGAATGTGATGGCAAAGCTCTTACAACGACTCGCCTCATACAGGCCGTTCACGGCGATGGTTGTCGGCGACTTCATGCTTGATCAAAACGTGTACGGCGCGGCCGAGCGACTGTCTCCCGATGCGCCCGTGCCGATCCTCAAGGCTTCGCGTCGCGAAGATGCCCCCGGCGGCGCCGCCAATGTCGCCCTTTGCTTAGGGGCGATGCAAGGCGACGTGCAGTGTGTCGGCGTGGTCGGTGACGATCCGGAGGCGCAAATCCTCCGCGCCGCGTTGCAAGAAGCCGGCTGCCACATCGACGGGCTGATCCAGGACCCCGATCGACCCACGACCGTCAAGTGCTCGATGATCGGCCTGGCTCAGCACCGCCATCCGCAAAAGATGTTTCGCCTCGATACCGAGGCGAGCGATCCGCTGAGCGACGATGTGGTGCAGCGCTTGATTCGGTTCGTCGAATCTCACGTTGACGAAGTCGATGTCGTGTGCCTGGAGGATTACGACAAGGGCGTCTGCGGGGCGGCGCTATGCCGGGCGATCATCGAACTGTGCCGCGCAAAAGGGAAGCCGATCCTCGTCGATCCTGCGTCGATCGCAGATTATTCGAAGTACCGCGGCGCGACGGCGATCACGCCCAATCGCTCGGAAGCTGAACAAGCGACGGGTCTCGACACGCCGTTGGAAGCCTCGCAGATTCACAACGCCGGGTTGGCGACCAAGCTTCTGATGGAGCTCGATCTGGACGCAGTGGTAGTGACGCTGGATCGCCACGGCGCGCTGTTGGAGGAGCGCGGCGGCGATCCCGTCCTTGTGCCGACCACGGCTCGAAGCGTGTACGACGTCTCCGGCGCCGGGGACGTGGTGTTCGCCGCTCTGGCCGGAGCGATTGCCAACGGCTTCGACTGGCCGGATGCGGTGGCGTTCGCCAACGCCGCGGCGGGGTTGGAAGTTGAGGTGTTCGGCGTGCAGCCGATTCCGTTCGTGCGGGTGCAACGGGAGATCCTGGCCCAAAACCGCACGCTCAAGGGAAAGGTGCGCAGCTTCGATGAATTGCTCATCGAACTTCGGGTGCATCGGGAGGCGGGTCATCGGATCGTGCTGACGAACGGATGCTTCGATGTGATCCATGCTGGGCATCTCTTGTATCTGCGCGAAGCGAAGAAGCTCGGCGACGTGCTTGTCGTCGGAGTGAACGCCGATGAACAGGTTCGCGCCTTGAAAGGCGCGGGTCGGCCGGTCTTTGGCGAATCCGAACGATTGGAAATCCTGGGCGAGTTCGAGTCGATCGATTACCTCACGGTCTTTGATGAGCCGACCGCCCACGAGTTGATCCGCCGGATCAAGCCGGACGTGTATGTCAAAGGCGGTGACTACCAACCGCAGGACATCGTGGAATATGAATTGCTCAAGGAAATGAATATCGCTGTTGACGTGCTGGCTCACCGGCCGGGCTTGGGTAGCACCGAGGTGATTCAGCGGTTTGCGGATGCGGCCCATCGCCGGGGGGTCGTCGCGTCCCCGCCAAACTAGGGCCTCGCCCGATGCTGCACGTCGCCGTTTTGCTCAAGCCGTACGTCGAACTGCTCCTTTCCGGCCGCAAGACCGTGGAGTGCCGGCTCACGCGCCAGCCCCGCGCGCCGTACGACGTCATCGAGCCCGGCGATCGGATTTATTTCAAGCAATCCTGCGGCCCGTACCGCGCCACCGCCCGCGCCGAGCACGTCATCTGCGAAAAGGACCTCACGCCCAAGCGCGTCGCGCAGATCCGACGTGATTATGACGAGCTGATCTGCGGCGAGAACCGTTATTGGCAGGCCAAGCGCGACAGCCGGTACTGCACGCTCGTTTGGCTCAAGGATGTCAAGCCTACGTCGACCGGACCGGCGATTCGACCGTTGCAGGGCGTGGCGTGGCTGACGCTGGATGACGCGCCGGCGTGGAAAACGCCACAGCGATCGCGAGATTCGTTTCATACGAAACTCACGCCGGGCAACTTGAAGAACAACACGATTTATGTCGGCAAGGTGTTGGAGTATTTCCCCCACGGCTCGGTGGGCGGAGCAACCAAGCACGAGGCCGCTGAGCCGCTGACGTTGATCCTTCACAACGGCCCGACCGTCCTGACCGATATCGTTGGCCCGCGGAACATGCTGCGCGCTCGCAAGTGGGCGCCGTGGTTCAAACGCCACGGCGCTCGGCCGGGCGATCGTGTGGTGTTCACCCCGGTGGATGACACGACGTACTTCGTCGCCCTGGCCCGCGGCGCTGAGTGATCGCAGCGGCTACAATCTCGGCATGTATTTCCGTGCCTACGACGAAGACCGCGACAAGTCCGCCGCACAGCGCATCTGGTATGAGTGCGGCTGGTTGAGAGATGATGATACCGCAGCGCTGGACACCTTCTTGCAGTGCTGCCGATCTCATGTAGCGCTGATTGATGGCGAGCCGGAGTGTCTTGTGCAGACGGCGATGGGGACGGTTCGCCACCTAAAGGAAACTCTTCCCTGGAGCTGTGTCGTATCTGTTACTACCAGCCGAATCGCGCGCAAGCAATCGTTCGCGCTCAAACTCACCGCACGAGCGATCGCTGCCGATGTTGCGGACGGTGCGCTGGTTTCCGGCCTGGGAATGTTCGAGCAAGGCTTTTACGACCAACTCGGGTTTGGATCGGGAGGCTACGTACGAGTCTTCGGCATCAATCCCGCGAAGTTGACCGTCAAAGGCGCTTCGAGAGTACCCAAGCGCCTAACCAAAGATGACTACGAAGCGATGGCTGCGAATCGTGTTCGCTGCGCCACGTACCATGGCGCGGTAACTGCCGATTCGCCACTCGTTACGAGAGCTGCGATTGAAGAAGGTAGAAAGCGTGACTTTGGGCTCGGATTTGCAGATGGACCAAACGGAGAATTGTCGCATCACCTATGGATGTATACGCGCGGCAAGGTTGAGAGCGGACCGTATACCGTGGGATGGATGGCCTGGGAGACACGCGAGCAATTCCTTGAACTAATGGGCTTGATTAAGAACCTTTCTGATCAAGTGCATCTGGTATGGGTGCGTGAAACCCATAACTTGCAATTGCAAGATCTCATGGATAGGCCGTTACAACATCGGACCGTCACTCGAAACTCTGATTTTGATTGCAGAATGAGAGTGTGTGCGTTTTGGCAAATGCGCATCTGTGATTTAGCGAAATGCTTGGAAAAGACACATCTTCCTAGTGCGGACTTGCGGTTTAATCTGAAGCTCAGCGATCCGATTGAAGATCATCTGGCGAACGATGCACCGTGGCGCGGGGTTGCGGGCGAATATGTTGTCACGCTCAGTAAGGCATCTGGGTGCGAGGCTGGGAGTGATGCAAGTTTGCCTCGACTGACGGCATCAGTAGGCGCCTTCACCCGTCTTTGGCTGGG
>JADFNO010000282.1 GCA_022563315.1 Planctomycetota bacterium
CAGCGACGTGGGCTGGCGGGCTTACGTCGAAAATGGCTATGGAACCCAATACGCTCCAGTATACGGGCCTGGGGCCGGGTCCAGTTGCCATAATTCTCCATCACCGCCCCTGCAAACACCGCATCGGTCGATCCGATGCAGATCGCCCCGGCCGGCGTCCCACGAAAAACCCCCGGCCGGTGAAGGCCGGGGGTGTGGTAGCTAGAACAGCTCGACCGGCGCCGCTTACGGGCAGGGGCCCCAGGCGCCCAGCAAGAAGAGCAGATCCTTCACGCCAACGACGCCGTCCACGACGAGGTCCGCGGGACAATCTCCCTTCTTCGGGCACGGCCCCCAAGTACCGAGCAAGAAGAGCAGATCCTTCACGCCAACGACGCCGTCCACGACGAGGTCGGCGGGGCAGGGCAGCACACCGCAGTCGTTGCCCAGGAGCAGAAAGGTCACGTCGTAGAGCTCGCCAAAGATGTTCGGGTCACTTCCCGGTGTCCAATCAGGAAACCCGAGATCCGGGTACCGCACGTGGACCTCGCCTTTGTTTATGTTGCCAGCCCCTGCTGCCGAGGTCAGCTGGAACAAGTTGTCGCCGACCTCCAACGGTTGGATTGAGATCCACTGGGTAAGCTCCGCATCCAAGGAGATGTTGGGGAACTCGATATCAAAGAGAATCTCAGGATCACCGAAGAAGACGTTCCCGGTGAGTGCCTCGACGAAAGAGGTAGTCGTGAAGTCAACATTTGGGGTGTCGGCGGGGATGCCGCCCGCGTCGTCGTACACACGAATTCGGAAGCCTGTGACTAGTCCGAACGCGCCTCCACCGGCCCAGGTTCCGCTCATGCGTGCGCCGGTGACCGACCAGCCGTCGGGGCACGGGTCCAAGTTAAAGTCATCCGCCAACTCTCGATCGGCAACACCGTTGCTCAATCCGCTCGTCCCGTCCGGCGCGCCGTTATCGTAGATGATATTGTCAGGAGCGGGCAGCAGCCGGCTGAGTATGACCCTGCCCGAGCCTCCGCTGCCTGCAGCTGGCGGCGCCGCAGGATTCCCAATACGGATAAGAAAGCACTGGTTCGCCGTTCCGTCGAAAACCACTTGTGATTGCACGTCGCAGAAATCGTCATTGCAGGCAATCGGATCGTTGGTTGGCGGGCACACCCCACAGTCTTCGTAGATCGCGACCTTCGTGTCAAAGGAGCTGTCGCACAGACTCACGATGTACGAAGAGTCCTCTGGAACGGTGAATCGGTACCACACATCGTTGCCGATATCCGTGAGGCCGTTGAAGTTGCACGCCGCGCTTGGCAGGCCGTCGGTCGTGGCCAGAACCGTACTGAACGTAAGAGAATCGTTGACATTGAGAACGGTTGCGTTTGCGCAGTCGTCGTTTGTCGGCGGGCCGGTCGGTTCGATGATGAGTGTTCCGACACCGGAGGCCGCGATGTAACCGCCGACTCGAATCTTGTAGCAGGCGCCCTGCTGGACCGCGAGGATGATCTCCGATCCGGTCCCGTCGATGCAGTTCGGACCGTTGTCGTTGCACTCGATGAGATCGGCTTCCGTCACCGGGCAAGCGCAGCCGTCGTATACCGCCATCTTGACGTTGTAGTCGGCAGTATCGCACGTGCTTATGCGCACCGCACCTGTGAAGTCGGCAGTGTAGTCGAACCAAACATCAAGCGGCACGTCGGGATCTGGGAAGAACGGATCCTGATCGCATATCTCGTGCCTTGGTCCGTCGGTCGACGCACACAGCGTGCTAAACGGAGTTTCGCCGAGGAAGACGGGAAACGCATTGGCGCAATCATCGTTGTCGGGTGCGTCGTCTTCGCTGCAGCCGCAGATAGCCGGTGCTTCATCAGCGCAAATTTGATCCCAGTTGGTCTCGCAACAGAACGGGTCGAGGGCACAGACCGCCTCGCAGCAGCCGGGGCAGTCTTGGCCGGTGCACTCGTCGTTGCAGAACGGGTTGCCCAATGCGTGGCCGTCAAAGCAATCGAGACAGGCGAACCCGCCGCACGTGTCGCATACCGCACCCGGACAGTTCGCCAGCGCGATGTTTACACATTGCGCATCCCACTCGAACAAACAGCATGCGATGTCCAGATTGCACACGATCTTGCAGCACTCCGCGTCCTGGCATCCGGGGATCCCGGGCGTCGGCGTGAAACAGTCGCCGGCCTTTGGGTCTGGTTCGTCACAGGCCGGGATCCCCTGCCCCAGCCCACCAGTACACAACGCCCCCGCGGCGATCAGACTCGCGATCGCCCCTTTGATTCCAAGACGATTCGTTCCAGACATGTTCCGTCCTCCTGTCAGTTCAGATGCCGCCCGACGAAGTGCGCGACTCGATGCCTCGGCCCCACCGCCGACTCACTAGAAATGCACTGATCACAGCATACCCCGGATGGGACCGATTCCAATCCCCTTCCGTCCACAAAGTTTCGTGTTATTTGCCAAAAAGGGCCGCCGCGAGGCCGATCTCAGCGCGGGTGCCATGCTTCATTCCCGACGCGTCGGGATGAAGCATGCTTTGCCCGAAGAGGTCAAAGCATGGCACCCGCCTGCGGACCAATTGCGATTCGTGTTATTTGCCAAAAAGGGCCGCCGCGAGGCCGATCTCAGCAACATCCGCAGCTAGGAGCCCGCAGAACGACCCCCCGGCACGCACGGCAGCCTCAAAGCCTGCCCAACGCATGCAAACGGCCCGGCGGTCGATCGGATGCAGATCGC
>JADFNO010000132.1 GCA_022563315.1 Planctomycetota bacterium
GCGCACGAAGGTCACGGCAAAGGCGAAGTTGCACCGTACGACCTCGACACGCCGCGCAAGGTGTCGCCCGAGACCGCTGCCCATATCGGGCTCCAGACGGCCGAAGTCGCCTTCGGCCCCGTCGAAGAGGTCCTGCGGCTGGTGGGCGTGGTCAAACCACTTCCCAACTCGATTGCGGCGATCACGCCGAGGATTGCCGGGACTGTCCTGAAGATCACGGTGCAGGTCGGCGACACAGTGCAGCGGGGCGACTTGATTGCGGAAATAAACTCGCCTGAGTTGGCTCAATACATCTACGAAGCACGCAAGTTGGATACGGAGTACTTCGAGCTTCTGGGTGAGGTCGCCGGAGCTGTGTCGAAGGTCGAAGCGCTATCGGTTCGAGTCGAAGCCTCGGCGAAGCACGCCTCGATCGTGAAGGCCGAATATGAACGCTTGCAGACCAACGACGGAGCGATCGCGATCAATGTTCTCAGCGAGAAGCAGGTCGCGGCCGTCCAGGCGGACAGTGAAGCCAAACTGCGCGAGATAGAGCAGTCGTTGGCTGAGCAGCAATTGGAATCGATGAACAAGCAGGCTGAATCAATGCAGGATTCCAGGGATGCTTTGGGGGAGGTCATTGCGCTGATTCGCGACGGCGCCGTTGAGACCCGCATTACCGCCGCTGGTGAGATGAACTTGATGTTGGCCGGCGACAACGATGCCGGCCGTGGGCGATCGGGGCTCGTACGGTTATACGCTCCGATCAGCGGTGTGGTCATCGCCCGCAACGTACATGCCGGTGAGGGAATCGAAGCCGGCCGAACGCTCGTAGAGGTGGCCGACTACTCCCGCGTTCAGATCGAAGGCGAGCTGCCGGAATCACTCGTGGAAAAGCTGGCGGCAGCGACGAACAACAAGGTCCGGCTCCGTCGCATCTCCGATACAGATGGCGACGTGATCGCCACGGGTCGCGTGCGCTTCATCAGCCCCGTGATCGATCCAGTCAAGCGGACCACGCATCTGTTCGTCGAGGCTGATAACCCGCAGGGGCTGCTTCGAGACGGGATGTATGTGGACCTGTCAATCGTGCTTCGTGAGGAAACATCGGCGGTCGTCGTGCCGGTGTCGGCCGTGGTGATCGACGGCCCCATGCACTTCGTATTCGTCAAGGACGGCGAGTTCTACAAGAAGCAGGATATCAACCCTGGATACCGTGATGACCGCTTCGTTGAAGTACTCGAGGGCGTACTCCCTGGCGATATTGTCGTCACGCGCGGCGCCTACAGCCTCACGCAACTGCGACCCAAGGTCGAGACCCTAGCCGAAGCCGCCGCTGAGAACGACTCCGCCGGCCGTCCGACCGATGACGCCGGCTGATCGCAACGCTCACGAAAGGTCCATCCGTGCTCAAGGCCATTGTCAGACTCTCGCTCACGAACCGCGTGCTCGTCATCCTGGCTTCGTTGGCGATCTGTGTGTACGGGGTGGTGACCGCTCTTCGTCTCCCCGTCGATGTGCTGCCGGACCTCAACCGACCGACAGTCACGATCTTGATCGAAGCGCCGGGACTTGCGCCGGAAGAGGTCGAAGTCCAGGTAACGTACCCCATCGAGACGGTGATGAACGGCGCTGCGGGCGTCGAGCGAGTGAGGAGCGTCTCGGGGATCGGATTGTCGGTCGTCTTCGTCGAGTTCGACTGGGATACGGATATCCGCTTCAACCGCCAAGTCGTCCAAGAGCGGATCAATCAGGCGGTCGAGCGCCTGCCCGAGGGGGTCACGCCGTTCATGGCGCCCATCAGCTCGATCATGGGGGAGATCATGCTGGTGGGCGTGACAGGCGAGGGTGTGTCGCCGATGGATTTGCGGACCCTCGCGGACTGGACCATTCGGCCGGCCCTGCTCGCGGTGCCGGGCATCGCTCAGGTTACGGTGATGGGGGGCGAGCTGAAGCAGTTTCAAGTTCGGGCCGACCCGGAGAAGCTTCGCATCTACGATTTGACGTTGCAGGAGCTCGAGGCTGCGGTCCGGGAGGCCAACGAGAACTCAGGCGGCGGTTTCATCGCCGATGAGAATCGGGAACTCGTCGTTCGCAATCTCGGACGGGTTCGATCGATCGCGGACATCGAGAACGCGCTGGTCGTTGCGCGAACAAGCGAAGGATCGACCGTCCCCATTCGTGTCAAGGACGTGGCGCGGGTCATCGAGGCCGGCTCTCCCATCAAACGCGGCGACGGGTCGATGAACGGCAAACCCGCGGTCATCATGGCGATCTCCAAGCAGCCGCACGCCGATACGCGCAAACTGACCTCGCTGATCGACGAGACGCTGGACAAACTGCGTCCGGGCCTCCCCGCAGGAACTATTGTCAACGCTGATCTTTTTCGCCAATCGCACTTTATCGAGAACGCTAACGAAAATGTCGTTGCGGCGCTGCGTGACGGCGCTATTCTCGTTGTCATCATTCTCGCCTTGTTCCTCCTGAACTTTCGCACAACGATCATTACGCTCACGGCAATTCCACTGTCGCTGCTGACGACGTTCATCGTGTTCGACTTGATGGGCGAATCGATCAACACGATGACCCTGGGCGGAATCGCGGTGGCCATCGGCGAGCTTGTCGATGACGCTATCGTCGGTGTGGAAAACGTGTTTCGACGATTGCGCGAGAACCGCACCGCGGACAATCCCAAGCCGCCCCTGCGCGTTGTCTACGAAGCCACGTCTGAAGTGCGTGGTCCAATCGTGATCGGGACGACGATCGTCTTGCTCGTCTTCCTCCCGTTGTTCGCCTTACCCGGTCTTTCCGGCCGGTTGTTTCAACCACTTGCGATCGCCTACATCGTTTCAATCCTGGCGTCGATGGTCATATCGCTCACTGTAACTCCGGTGCTGGCGCTGTACCTTCTTCCCAATGTAAAGCGCATGGCGCACACGAAAGACAGCTTCGTGTTGCGATGGTGTAAACAACTTGCTCTGCAATGCTATCGCGTGGCGATACCCCGGCCGTGGACGGTCATTGGTATCTGCGCTGTATTGGTTGTTTTGAGCGTCATTCGGGTCACGTTCATGGGAACGCAGTTCCTGCCGAGCTTCAACGAAGGTACGGCGACCGTCACGATCATGGCCCAACCCGGGATATCTCTTGTCGAGTCCAATCGGCTGGGTAAACGAGCGGAGGAATTACTGCTGGCAATTCCCGAGGTCAAGAGCACTGGTCGCCGGACCGGCCGGGCCGAGCAGGATGAACATGCAGAGGGGGTTCACTACAGCGAAATCGACGTGGACTTCTGGACGAAGGATGATGCCAAGCATCCGGACGAACATCTCACGTATGACGGCCGGCGCGCGCCGCCAGAGCTGCGACCGCGAGAAACCGTGCTCGCTGAGTTCCGCGAAAAGCTCACCGACCTGCCAGGCATCTCCCTCAACATCGGCCAACCGATCAGCCACAGGATCGACCATCTCGAGTCGGGTGTTCGGGCCCAGATCGTGCTGAAGATCTTCGGCCCGGAACTACGAGAGCTGCGCCGCCTCGCGGATGAACTTCGAGCAGCGATGGACGGTTTACCCGGCGTTGTTGATCTCCAGATCGAAAAGCAGGTGCTGATTCCCCAACTTCGGATCCGTGTCGATCCGAACGAGGCGGCCCGCTACGGATTCCGAGTCGGCGATCTGATTGAAACCCTTGAAACCGCAATGAATGGGACGATCGTTTCCCAAGTGCTCGATGGAATCAAGCAGTACGATTTGGTCGTCATGCTCGATGATCCCTGGCGAAGCGATCTGAGCGCGCTTCGTGACCTTCGGCTGATTTCCCCGACAGGAGCCGTGGTTCTTCTTTCCGATACCGCAACGATCACCGAGATCCCGGGTCCCAACCAGATAGCACGCGAAAATGTCCAACGAAGGATCGTCGTCTCCTGCAACGTTCAGGGACGCGATCTCGGCAGCACCGTCAAAGATATCCAGGCGTCGATCGAGATGGACGTTGAGATCCCCCAGGGATATTCAATCCGTCTCGAAGGGCAATTCGAATCGCAGCAGAAGGCGACGCGGGTGATCTTCATCCTCGGTAGCCTCTCACTGCTGCTGATGCTCGGCATCCTTTATAGTTACTTCAAGAACCTGGTGATGGCGCTGCAGGTGATGCTGAACATTCCGGCGGCGTTCATCGGCAGTGTCGCCGCCCTGTGGATCACCGATCAACCGTTCAGCGTGGCAAGTCTCGTCGGGTTCATCAGCCTCTGCGGCATCGCCAGTCGGAACGGCGTGCTGATGATCAGCCACTACATCCACCTTATGGTCGAAGAAGGGATGCCCTTTGGCAAGGAGATGGTGATTCGCGGAAGCCAGGAGCGCGTTGCGCCCGTTCTAATGACGGCCCTCACCACCGGCCTGGGTCTGATACCGCTCGCTTTGGCGGCGGGAGAGCCGGGTAAGGAATTGCTATACCCTGTTGCGGTCGTGGTGATCGGCGGCCTGCTCACGAGCACGGTCCTGGACTTCTTCGTCAGACCGGCTGTGTTCTTGAAGTTCTCCGAGAAGGCCTCACGCCGAACGGTGGAGCGCATGAAGAGCGGGAGCGACAGCCTCGCCGATTGAATGGACGTCTCCACAAGCGGCGTATCCACGGCCCCCAGCTCGACCAGTACGCTCAAGACGGCCGAAGAAAAACCAAACACCGACGCGGACAGTTCGACCTCGCCCAAAGCTGCTCCGCCAGCCCAAGAACAGCCAGATGCCCCCGATGGTAAGATGCCGGAGAAGCAATCACCCACCAAACCGAAGACTCCTCCACGAAAGGAAGCAGAATGATGATTTCACGACGATACCTTATGACCGCACAGGCCATTCTGGGGGTACTCGTCCTGACCTTTGGCTTGCTCTTGGTTCAGGGTTGCTCCAAGGCGGAGCACGCTGACGACGATCATGCCGACAACGGCGATGTAAGCCACGACGATGACGCCGATCATGACGACGCCGGCGAGGCGGACGATCACGATGGCGATGCCCACGATGATGATGATGACGATGCGAACGACGACGCCCATCACGATGACGACGATGCCGATCATGACGATGACGATGATGACCATGCCGAGGGTGGGCACGGAGAGCCGGTTGAGTTCACCGCCCCGCAAACGTATGCCCACGCCGTCGAGGCGATCCACGCGCAGCTTGAGAAGATCGAGAGCCTCATGGCCACCGGGGGACTCGAGCGCGTGCACGCAGAAGCGGCCGTCATCCGCGATATCGCCAACGGGATTGGTCAGCTCGCCTTGAAAGCTGGTTCCGGTGTTCCGCGCGACGCCGCCAGGAGATCAATCTCACCGCCAAGGATCTTGTCGCCACATTCGGACCAATCGACCAAGCCGGCGACTCAGGCAATCTCGCCGGAACCCGGATTATCTACGACCAGATGGTCGCGCTGTTCGAGACGCTCGAAAAATACGCGCCCGATCATGATGACGACGACCACTAAACATCCAGAGCATCCGGCCTGCTGAACTGGATGCCTTGGAAGACTCAACCGTCTGATGAAAGGAAGTACACGATGAAGCGCAGGACATTGTCTTCCATGGCCGCCCTTCCACTGTGCGCTGCAGCTCTCATGTGCTCACCCGTCCGGGCGCAGCATGGCGAACACGGTCAGCACGAACAAGAAGAAGGGGAGTTCTCCCAGCCAAAGACGTACAGCCAGGCCATTCACGTTGTCCAACGTCAGTTGGATCGAATCAAGGACCTTATCGCGACGCGCAAGCTTGACCGTGTTCACGCGGAAGCTGCGGTCATTCGCGATGTCGCCAAGATCATGGCTCGACTTGCTCTTCAGAGAGACTCGGCCGTGCCGCGTGAGGCGATCAGGGAGATCAATCTCACCGCAAAGGACCTTGCCGCCAGATTCGGGCCGATCGACGAAGCGGGTGATTCAGGCGATCGAGCCGGAACCCAGAAGGTCTACGACGAAATGGTCGCCCTCTTTGAGACACTCAAGAAATTTGCGCCGAGCCACGAGCAGGCCTACGCCTGTCCCATGAGCTGCGAGGGGTATAAGACGTACGACGAGGCTGGTAACTGCCCGGTGTGCCGCATGGGACTCAAGACGGTGAGCGCGGACTGGACCAACTTTAGCGCTCAAGTCACTGCTCAATCCGGATCGATCACGCCTGGTGAGCAGGTCGCGCTCGACATCATTTTGAAAGACGGTGATGGGAAAATCGTGAGGAAGTTGCAAACGCGACACGAAAAACTCCTTCATCTAATAATGGTCTCCGAAGATCTGTCGTGGTTTGCGCATGAGCATCCGCAATTGCAATCCAACGGCACGTTCTCGTTAGCATCCACCTTCCCAATGCCCGGCACTTATGTGCTCTTTCACGACTTTGCGCCTACAGGCATAGGTCCACAGGTCGCCCCCGCGGTGATTCACGTCGAGGGGACCGCCCCGGCGCCGGTCAAGCTCAAAGTTGACGCTTCAATGACGAAGCGCGTGGATGGATATACGGTCACGATCACGACGAACGGCCCAGTCACGGCCGGAGAGGAGGTTGTCGTCAGCTACAACCTCGCCCACGATCGCAAGCCGGTCACCAATCTCGATTCGTACCTCGGTGCTCTGGGACATCTCATTTTCATCAGCAGCGATCTTGAGCACTATGTTCATAGCCATCCGCTGGGTGCGGAACATGACACTGCGGCGCACCAGGATGACCAGAGAGGTGTCGGTCGTCACCGAGAACATGATGAACACGGTGGCAGCGCTCAGAGCTCCACAAGTTCCTTGGTGAGCTTCCATGCTCTGTTCCCTGAGGCCGGTTTGTACAAGGGCTGGGCTCAATTTAAGCATCAGGGCCGAGTCATTACGGTTCCTTGGGTCGTCGATGTGAAACCCTCAGACAACCACGATGAACATGGCGAGCGCGATCGTCGTGCTGGGCATGATCACTAAGAAGTTGCGCACGGATCGTCTCGTCAAACGATGGGGCGATCCTTATTCCGGGAGGAGTTAGTGAAAATGCCGTCGCATAACAGAACGCTGAACTGTGCTTCGATCATCGTCGTAGTGGCGATCGCTGGTTGTGTGTCGCTGGATCCCTCAGCCGACTTCGATGAGGCGATGACCCTGGTGGAGCAACGGAGTGGTTGGCGGCCGGATTGGAACGCCCCGTGGTCCAGTTCAATCGACGCATGGGAAGGCGAGACGGCGCTCAGCGTCGATCAGGCGGTCACCATCGCCTTGCGGAATAACCGCCCCATTCGCGCGGCCCTTGAGGGGATCGCCTCGGCCCGGGCCGACCTCGTACAGTCCGGCCTACTCCCGAACCCCGTGCTCAGCGCAACGTTCGGTTCGGGGATCAATGGCGCAAGCGGCGCAACGTCCGTCTCTATTAGCCTCGTTCAACAGTTGACCGACTTATGGATTCGTCCCGCGAGAAAGGACGCCGCCGCCAGCGCGTTGCGTGAACAGATCCTGGGTGTGAGCGACGATGCGCTGCGTCTCGTTGCAGATGTACGCCAAGCACACGCGGGTCTCATCTACGCTCAACGTGCAATAGCGTTGACGCAATCTCACCGTGAGTTGGTGGATCGTTCCATCGAAATCACCGAGCAGCGCATTGCCGCGGGTGTAGCTTCGCAACTCGATGTGAATCGCCTGCACCAACTCCGACTTGCGCTTGAGGCGGAACTTACACTGCAAGAACTTGATCTTGCCAAGCAAAAGCGTGAGCTGCTTGAAGTGCTCGGTCGCGCCGAGTCGGCCGCGAATTGGCAGGCCCAAGACGATAACCAGTCTATACAGGCTTGGTCGTACGAATTGCTGGAGTCAGATCTGATGAAGCTAGCGGCGCTTCAGAGACTCGACGTCGCCGCGGCCCGCAAAGCATACGAAGGCAAACGCCACGAGCTTCGAGTTGCAAATCTCGGCTCACTCCCGGAGGTTGAAGCCGGAGCTGCTTTTGAGCGTGATGAAGATCGGCGTGAGGAGTTGGGCCCGGAATTCGATATCGAGATTCCGATCTTCGACAACAATAAAGCAAACGTCGCCAAAGCCATGTCCCAGCTACGGCAGGCCGAGATCGAAGCCGACCAGGTTCTCCAGCGCGCCGTCACGCAAACTCGCACCGCCTGGCTGGACGCTCGCGCTAATCTTGAACTCGTCATTTTCTATCGTGAGCGCGTCATCGCCCTGGCCCAGGAAAACCTCAGACTAGCCGGGCAGGCGTTCAACGCGGGGCAAGTAGATATGACGGTTGTGCTTGAAACCCAGCGCGAGTTGATTCAGGCAGAATCAGCGCTCAACGAGTTGGAGCTCATCGCGACCAGCAGTATGATCAACCTTGAGTATGCCGTCGGCGGGACGCTCACCCCGGCCTCGGAATCGACTGACGACCAGGCTTCCGATGTCCCTTCGCATCCCACATCAATCCAAACCTCTGATCAAGGAGCGTCATCATGACCCGGAGTTTTCGTGTGCTTGGATTTGTCGTTCTCACCGCGGCCAGCCTGGCGTTGATCGCACAATCTCGCCCGTCCGAATCATCGCAAGCAGACGGCTTGTCGATTGCGCGCGCCTATATGAAAGGAATGGAAACCGGCCGGCTCGACGAGTTGGACACCTTGTTCCTTCCGGATGGGCAAAGCAACATTCTTGAGAACGCCTCGAATGAGGGAAGCTGGGAGCACTATCGCGACCATCATCTGAAGCCCGAGATGGAGGCGGCCTCTAATTTTAAGGTGAACATCACCGACGAAACCGAGACCAGATTTGATTCAACGATACTCGTGCGCCAAGTTGGTACTTTTTCAATGGAGGTCAAGGAAGAGCTTCGCAAATATCGGATGGCCGTAACCTACCTGATCGTCGATCACGAAGGCAAGCCGAAGATCGCACACATTCATTGGTCGTCTCGACCTGAACGGAAGAAGCCCTAGCTTCGATTCACGTGGATCCACAGCCTTGGTCCTTCCCGGTTGCGACGGCGCACAGAGCGCGCGTCAGCCGAGAGCCGTGGCCTGCGTCGTGATCCATGTCGGACCAGTGGCGCGGACACAGCACAGCACATCAGATGTCAGCTGTTGAGGGCGGTCTGAATGAAGGACATGTTGTTTTATGAATGGTTGAAGAGGGCGGAACGAATCGTATTTATTTCTGCGAAAAATTCGTTTTGCGGCGCCGGAATCCCGTCGTCGCGTTATGAAGGATACGCTTTCCTGTCAGCCCTTGACCATTCAAAAACCGCCGAAACTTGGTTTTCGTCCGGTAAAGTATACAGGCTGCGACGACAAAAGTCAAATGATGTAAGGGCTTTTCGTGCGCGAATCTTTCGGCGCCACCGAGCGCGCCGTGTCTCAGTACTGTGAGCGACCAAACGCAGCGCAGCACTGAGCAGTTTTGTGCAGTAGCGTGAAAGCCTCGTTACGGGATCCGAGTACTGAGGCGATGCCCCCATGTCATGCACGGCCGTAATGTCAGATTTCCGCTGACATCGCAAACAATCGTGCCCTCATGCGTCTGCTGGACGGTTTCATGGCGAGTCGTTATCCTCCGCCGAGTATCGAAAACGCGCCGGATGGCGCGCAGGACGCCCTGTGAATCTTGAGCCGTGTTTGTTGGTTGGCACGCGCGCGGGAGACTCAATCGAAATGCCGGACGCTTACGAAAAGTTGATGGATCGGGTCAGGGATGTCGCGCGACTCAATTCTGTGGTGCAGTTGCTCGATTGGGATCAGGAGACTCAGATGCCCGCCGGCGGTGCGCTCGCTCGCGCCGAGCAGGTGGCACTGCTGGCCGGTCTTGCCCACGAACACCTGGTTCATGACGAGACGCGATCCGCGCTCGATAGCGCCACCGCGGCGCAGGAAGACTACGTCGCCGAGACCAACATTCGCCAATCTCGTCGGATCTTCGCCCGCGCGGTTCGCGTGCCCACGAAACTTATCAAGGACATCGCCCGAACCTCAAGTCTTGCCAAGGAAGCCTGGACTGGGGCGCGTGAAAGGGCGGACTTCCAGGGGTTCGCGCCGCATGTGTCCAAGCTCGTCGATCTCAAGCGACAGGTGGCCGACCACATCGGCTATGAGGCGGAGCCGTACGACGCACTGATGGACGAGTACGAGCCCGGCGCCAAGTCCGCCGACATCGAAACACTCTTCGCCGAACTCTGCCCCGCCACCGTCTCGTTGCTGGAGAAGATCTCGGCCGCGCCCAACAAGCCGGACCTGTCCATCCTTCAGCGCGACTACCCCGTGGATCGCCAAGCGACCCTTTCGCGGCGCATGGCCGAGGCTTTGAACTTCGATTTCCAGGCCGGTCGGGCCGACGTCTCCGTCCATCCGTTCTGCACGACCATCGGAGGCGGCGGCGACGTCCGCATCACCACGCGCTACGTCGAGAGTTTCCTGCCCAGCGCCCTGTTCGGCACGCTCCACGAGACGGGGCACGCGCTCTATGAGCAAGGCCTGCTTAGCGAACACATATTCACGCCGATGGGCGAGGCCGTCTCGCTCGGCATCCACGAGTCGCAGTCGCGCATGTGGGAGAACATGGTCGGTCGAAGTCGACCCTTCTGGGCGCATCACTTCGACGCCGTGAAGGTGATGTTCCACGAGGCGCTCGGCGGCGTTTCGCTTGACGAGTTCTACGCGGCCATCAACACCGTGCGACCCTCGCT
>JADFNO010000016.1 GCA_022563315.1 Planctomycetota bacterium
GAGCAACCCAATAGCCAAATCGATAGCTGACATCGGGTTACTACCGAACAGTGGCATGATGTTTGGGCTCAAGGAGGGTACCAGGGCGGCGATTGTCACCGTGTCATCGGTTAACGGTGTGACAGTATGGGCATCGCCGGCGTACACCACCAGAGCGGTCTGCCCTTCGTCCCGCAAATCGAGGATATCCCGCAGTTTGCGCTTGGCCAGATCGAGTCGGTTGGGTACGTGGTCTGGTGCGACGGGACTGGGGAGGCGGTGATCGTCGATCCCGGCGCAGCCACCGACCAGATGCTGTCTGCCGTCGCCGAGTGGGCCAGCCCCGTGGCCGCCGTGCTCCTGACCCACGCCCACCTGGACCACGTGGAGGGACTCGGTCTCGTCCGGGACTACACGGACGCTCCCATCTACCTGCATGCCGAGGATCGGCCGCTCCTGGATGCTCTCCCGGCCCAAGCCGCCATGTTCGGCCTCACGGTCCCGGAGGTACCACCGCCCGACGAGGAGCTTTCGGACGGCGACCACTTCCGTTTCGGGGAGTCGACCTTCGAGGTCGTGCACACACCCGGGCACTCCCCGGGCCACGTGATACTCCGGGCCGTGGAGGACGGGTTCGTGCTGGTCGGGGACCTGGTCTTTGCCGGGTCGATCGGAAGGACCGATCTTCCCGGTGGCGACTATCGAGCCCTGTTCGAGAGCATCCGCAAGCACGTCCTCACCCTGCCCGATGACACGCGTCTCTACAGCGGGCACGGGCCGGAGACGACGGTGGGCCACGAGCGCATCGGCAACCCGTTCCTGATCCACATGGAAGGTGAGCGTTCAGAGAAAGCAGTTGCTCATCGGCAGCGATCAGGACTGACGGCCTTTCGGGGTGTGGTCCGGTCAGCGAGCCCTGCTTGCGCCAGCAACCACGTGTCACGATCGATCAGCGGCTGATGACTGTCTCGCACGACGATCCAGTCCTTCTCCGGATTGGGCGTCGTCCGCCGTATATCAGCATCGACCCGTACGGACGGACCGCCGTCGGCAATTCGGAAGAACCTCGCGAGCGTGCGCCGATTCCAGGCAAGATCGCCGACGTATGCTGGGTTCCGGAGGATGTTCTCGATGGTGACGGCTCGCCACAGTCCGCTACAGCGAGCGGACCATTCAGGCCCTCGGCTCGTGGGGACGCTATCGCCATTCAAGCGACGAGCGATAAAAGTGGGAGCCCAGCGGCTCTTCACGAAAAGCGAGAAGATCCGTTGGATGGTCTGGACCCGCACTTCTTCGCTCGGCGTGAGGAAGCATCGATCGCGCTTGGAGACAATGTGTGGCTCACGACGCGGGCGCCGTCCAGTCTCTGCGCCTCGTTCGTCGAGGAGCAACTTGGTGCCGTCGCGCAAGTAGCGAACGACAAACCGGAACCGGTCGTCCGCTGTGTGGTACCGGAGGTCATAGCCGTGAGGTGGAAACCCGCCCAGCCAGGCGCCCCGGGGGAGGTCTCGGCGGACTTTGCTCAAGAGCCCGCGGATCGTCACCCGCGACAGATCACGAGACTCCTCCCGAGCCTGCCACTGCTTGACCGGCCGAATGAGGTCATCGAGCGTATCGCCGACGAAGTGCTCGGCCACATAGGCCACCCGGACACCGTGCTGGCGGAGGATCCAGCGGTAGTGACCGGCCTCGTCGTTGTCGATCCGGCCGAACCGTTTGATGTCATACACGACGATCGTACTGAAGAGGCAATCCTCTTTCTGGGCGTCTGCGATCATCGCTTGAAACGCTTTGCGAGAGGCGGATCGAGTGCCGCTGATCGCGTCATCGGTGTACCAGCGAAGGATGTGCAGGCCGTGTTCCTGAGCGTACTGCTGGATCGCAGAGCGTTGATCGTCGAGGGACTGTTCCTGCTGGTCAGTTGAGCGGCGGAGATACCCGACGGCCGCGAGTTGTCGATCACCCTCAGCCTGCTGCGCATCCATGCTGTGCCGTTCTCCACGAATCGCCGATTTCCGGAGTCGACACATACGGCCATGAAGACGGCCAGATAGCAAGGGCAATCCGGCCGGAATCTGAGCAATTTCCAGCGTCGGCCAGAGCCGAATGACGCTCCACGAGGCACACCCAGCCACGGTGTTCGCGGATGTCGGCAGTGAAACGATAACCCTAACTGATAGCGAACAACTCCTGGCGAGCGCGGCTGTCATGGTCAGGCTGGGTGACAAGCTGTAACCTGCTATCCCACAAAGGTTTACGGGATATCCTCCCCTTCCAGGGGTGACAGATCGGCCACTATTTTGGGGCTCAATCGCCTCTCCAGCTCCTCCTATGGTGCCCCCGCTATTTGACGTAATTCGATTGCGGCCAGCCACTCACGGTTGGCCTTTTCCATGCCCAGTTGGGTCGAAATCGACGCCCGGGGCTTGTCCTGAGCTTGGCGGCGCGCCCCGATTTGCCGCGTTCTGCCGCATTCTGCCGCGCTACAGATTCGGTGTATCTCTCTACCTGTTATGGACGTAGCCGTTTACGTCGATTCCCGCTCACGCTCTCATAATACGGAGGTCGGCGTTTGGAACCTGCCGATGCACAAGCACTTACAATTGACCTCCATCTGCCTAACTATGGAGGTCAACTGTAGCTCCCGATGTACGAGCGTTTCCGTAGCACCGACCACGTACCGGCACGCCTATACAAGCCCAGACACGCTCCGATGTGCGATTCGATTCCTGAAAGCATTGCAGCCTAACCGGTTACGTTGGAGTGACCTCCGGTTATTTCATGCGGCGGGCGCGCATTCTCATCCTCGGAACGGCCAGATCACCCCAGACCAAGTGGTCGAAGCAGCAACGCGCAAGGAAGCGAGCATCATCGGAGTTGATGATGCCCGCTGGCTATTCTCGGCATGGGTGCCGAAAAGGAGGAAGAAGGAGCGTATCAATGTGCGATCATGGGCACGGTCCCCAGTTGGCGAGCAAGAAGAGCATATCTTTCACGCCAACAGTGCCGTCGCCGTCGAAGTCGGGTGGTCCGCCGGGATCGGTGCCCCATGCGCCGAGCAACGCCAGCAGATCAGGCACACCGACCGAGCCGTCGCCGTCGATATCCCAGGGACACTGCTTGGCCGGTTCGCATGATTGGTTGATGAGCACCGATAGATTGTTCGAGTCACGATTAGCCACAGCAATGTCCGGATCGCCGTCGCCGTCTACATCAGCCGTGGTGATTGCGCCCGGCCGCGTTCCGGCTCCCATGAGCGTTGGAGGTGCGAAGACTCCGCCGCCGAGGTTCTCCAGGAAGGAGACGTTGTTCGAATCCTGGTTCGTAACCGCGATGTCGATCGCACCGTCGCAATCGAAGTCGGCCGCCGTGACCTTGTTGGTTCCCTGACCGCCTGTATCGAAGCTGAAGGGCCCGGTGAATCCTTTGCCGGTATTGATCAGGACGGCTATCTGATTGATGTTGAACGTCTGATCGTCAACCGCGACCGCCAAGTCATCGGCACCATCTCCATCCAGATCGGCGGCGACAATGCCGTCCGGCCGTACGAATGGACCAAGCGAGTAGATCGTCGAAGGAGCGAACACACCGCCGTTGTTGGTGAATGTCGCTACCGTCCGATCATCGTGAATTGTGACTGCCAAGTCGCGGTCGCCATCGTTGTCGAAATCGACGAAGGCGGTCGCTCGGGGCTCGTTACCGGCAAAGAAGGTTGAGACGGTGAATAACCCTCCGCCGGTGTTCGTCAGAACGCTGACCGTGTTGGCGTCGCGGTTGGCGACGGCCAGATCGAAGTCGCCGTCATTGTCCATATCAGCGATGGCCAAGCCGCGCGGGCGGTTACCGACAATGATGCTCCCGCTCATCATGAACGATCCACCGCCGGTATTGAGCATGATCAGCACTAATCCTTGCGGGTCACGGACAGCCACGGCCAGGTCAACGCCGCCCTTTCCGTCCAGGTCGCCGGCAACAAGATCCTGTGGCGAAGACGAGTTGGGCAGGAATGTGGTGGGGCCGAGCGTATACTGTCCCGAACCATTATTGAGAAGGACGATAATGCGATCAGGATCATCGACGGTCGTAGCAAGATCTATATCGCCGTCGTTGTCGAAATCCCCGGCAGCCACACCACTTGGCCGGTTGCCAACTGGATAGTTTGTCGCCGGATCGATTAGGATTTGGGCGTGGGCCGAGGGAACCGTGAGCTGGAGGCTTGCGACCACCGCCAATCCGGCAAGATGAAGGATTGTTTTCGTTTGCGTATGCATCGTTGATTCTCTTTGTTGAGGTGACGAACTTCCAGGGGGAGGACAAAGTCAAACCGAATGACTTTTTCCACTCAATTGAGGGATGCAACGACCCACGCGATACAAATAAACGAGAGATTTTAGCTACGATTCTCTGCCCCTTAGCGCAACAAACGGGCCGACGCATTTCGGACAATGCGTCGGCCAATGAGGGTGATCTCGTAGTTGTTGGTTGGTTAGCCCCAGTTCCCCAGAAGGATCAGTAGATCAGGGACGCCGACTAGGCAATCGCCATCGAGGTCTGCCGGGCAGAAGTGGCAACTGTCACAGGGGCCCCAATTACCGAGCAAGGCAAGTAGATCACTGACGCCAACAGTGCCGTCGATGTCGATATCGCCCAACGTGGGAGCCACAGGACCAAGCAAGACCGCAGCACCGATGTCAATGCGCCCTGCCCCGAGCATTCCCTTGAAGCCAGGGTTCTGCGCGTCAATGTTGACCGCTGTACTTACCAAGGCATCCTCGACGGTGTTGTAGATGAACTCGAAATCCTGCTTCGGCGGATGCTCGGGATCCCACTCCGGATGCTGCGCTCGAATGAGCGCGATAGCGCCGGAGACAAACGGTGTGGCCATGCTCGTGCCTTCCCAATAGGCAAAGCCGCCACCCGGAATGGTGCTGGCGATCGATCGGGCCGGATCGAACTGTCCCGGCTTACCGCCCAGCAGCGTACTGTCGCCGGGAGCGCTGATGAACGTGTTGGCATGGTAGTTACTGAAGTCGGCCTTGACATCCTCATCGTCAGTGGCGACCACACCGAACGCTTGGCTGATCTGGGCGGGATGTTCTCGACATTCGGCAGCCTCGTTGCCCGCAGCGCCGACGACCACAATGCCCAGCGCCTTGGCCTCGTCAATCGCGGCCTCGAAGGCGTTGGGGCGATACGTTGTGCCGACACTCGCGTTGATCACCTCGGCACCTTTGTCGATGGCGTAGTAGATGCCTTTGGTTATGATCCAGATGTCACTGCGGCCATCGGGATTGAGCACAACCACCGGCAGGATTCTGACATCCGGCGCGACAAGGCTGACAAGACCGGCGACGTAGGTTCCGTGTCCAACCTGCTCGTCGATAAGCCCGTCGCCATCGTTATCCAGACCGTCGCCCACATCATCCGTGTTGGTGGTGTTGTTGATGAAGTTGAAGCCGTTGCCCAACACGCGACCCGAAAGCGCAGGATGCGAGGCATCGACACCGGTATCGAGCACCGCCACCACTACGCCAGCACCCGTTGACAGCTTCTGCGCAGGCAGAATCCCCATCAATTCAACCGGATACTGATTGGCGTAGATCACACCACCACCGCCGATGATGTTGAACCAGAGGCTTCCTGATCCGCCTTCGGCCGTTTCGACCTCGTAACCAAAATCGGACCAGTCAGTCAGGCCAGGGTAGTTCGGGAGGTCCTCTTCTAACAGGTCGAGCACCGCAGGCGGCAGGCCGGGCGGCCCGAGCAGAAGAAGATAAGCGTCACGCGATTCGATCGAGTCGACGACCTTGAGCGTAATTTCGTGCTCGATGTGAGTTGCCTCAAAAGCGGCGATGAACTGCTCGATGGAGGCCCCATCCGACACACCGACCATGATCCGGTCGGGCACCCGCGGGTCGTCTTGTGGGCAGTCACCGGCCGACGCAAGTTGTACCAGGCAGAGACAAGAAAGAGCGGCGATAAGGATGGGTAAAGTCTTCATGGTTTTCCCACCAAGATAAATGGAGCCCAGAATGCCGGATGAGCGTGTCGCTTTCGAAGGGAAAGCTGAGCCTCGCGCAAAGCTGCGGCAATGGGCATCCCCTTCGATGTTGAATCATGCCACAGGCTATAGAACTCAGCCATAAAATTCGCTGTACTTTCGTCATTTACTCGCCAGAGGCTGACCAGCAGCGACCGAGCGCCTGCGGCGAGGAAGCCGCGAACTAGGCCCATCAATTCGTCGCCGGCGCTAATCAGGTTCCGCCCAGTTTCACATCCGCTGAGCGTGACAAGCTCGGCACGCAGCCGCATCGAGTAGATATCCCGAACGGTCAGCCAACGGTCCGCAAGCTTGAGCCCCGAACCCAATGGAGTATCAGCGGAGAAATGGCCATGACAGGCGAGATGGAGCACTCGAGCCGACTGGGCGGCTTCCAACAGACGATTCACGGTCGCGTCGTTCCCGAGGATGGGTTCATGACAACCCAAGGCAGTCGCAACGGCTCGTGCCTCAGCGGCGATAAGCGGCGCGGCTTCGTCAGCGACACCCATCACGACCGAAGCGTCCGATAGCTCATCGTCAGGTCTCGCTTGTGCGGCGTGTTCCAGCAGGCTCGCGCTGGGAACCGTCACCACCTCGTGGGTCTCGATGAGATGTTGTCGTCCATCCCAGAGCGCACCAAATGGGACCAAATGCATCGGACCGTGAGGAACAACGATGATCTGTTGAGCGTCCCCAAGCGCATCGCGCATCGGCGCCATGATCGATGTGTGTATGGCCTCCAATTCGCGCAGCACATCGGCCACCAGGCGATCGCCGCGACTTCCCTCTGTTGCTCCGCGCCGCAACGCACGATTGATTTGGAATTGGAAGCGGCGAACCTGCTCCGTGAGTTGCTGTGCAGTAGTGAGCCTGCGGTACACGGTCGCGTCATCAGACCGCACGACAAACGCTAAGACTTCGTCGCCGGCCATGAAGTATTCGAGCAGGGCTGTATTTGACGGAAGGAGTGCCTGCGCACCAGCGAGATCTATTGGCGGCGCATAAAGACCGGCTACGCCGCGTGTGCTGGCCAGGCGATTCTCCAAACGTTGCAGATCCCGCTCGCGCTGATGCAGGGCTTGACGCCATTGATCGGTGATCCGTTTGGAATCTCCGAGACTCCCGGTTCCGCCCAGTTGACTATAAAGGGCGTTGATCTCAGCACGGAGTCGCCCAGACTGTCGAACGATCTCGTTTTCACCCGGCGTGGTGGTCTCATGTTCGTCAGGTTCAACCAGTTCAACCGCGCCGCGCACGGTGTCCAATAGCGCTCGACTCTTGGCCTGCTCTGCACCGAGGAACGCACGTGCAATGGCAGTATCGTCATTCAACTCCAAGACGGTCGTGACGAGATCGTGATACGCGCCCAGACGATTGGTCAAGTAGGCGGCGCGGAACTGCTCGGCCTGGAGCGACCCTCTGACGCGCTCAATCTGATCGATGGCGGACTCAAAGTCGGCGGCGGCACCATCGACGTTGTTTTGTGCCTTGCGCAACAAGCCGCGCAGATGGAACAGATCAGCCAACAGCGGTGCGACATCGAGCAGCTTCGCTGCTGACATGGCTCGTTCGAGCTCGTTTTGGACGGTCTCGAGGTCTCCGTTCTGCAGCGCCTGCTTGGCGAGGTGATATCGAGCGATCGCCGCTTCGGCTGGTCGATTGCTCAATACATCCAAAGCGTTTCTCGTGAGAACATACGCATCTTCGACACGACCCATCGATCCGGCCAGTTCGCCGCGAATAACGTCGACCCGCGCGCGGGCCGTCGCATGGCCAAGTTCGTCGAACGCCTTGGCACTCGCAGCAAGTGATGTTTCAGCTTGGGCGTGCCGACCGAGTTGCAGCAGCACCGTTCCCATGCCGGCCCTTGCTCGCGCAGCTTCGAGCGCCAATCCACATTGATCCAACTCCTCGAGCGCCGCGCTGTAACCGCTTAGGGCGTCTTCCAATAGACCGAGCATCGCCATCGCATCAGCCTGCTCAGCCAGCAGGCGCGCCAGGTGCCCTCGAGCGCAATCTGATTCGAGATGTCTGCGCGCACGCTCGAAGTAATACAGCGCCCGCTCCAGCCGCCCCTGACGCGCGGCGAGTTCCGCAAGATTTCCTTCAACAATTGCCGTGGCCAAAGCGACATCAGCACCCTCCAGCGCTTGCAGCGCCAAGAGGTACGCTTCTTCAGCTCCCGCAAAATCGTTGAGGGCCACCAGCGCTTCGCCACGATTGCTGTCAAGTTTTCCAACTGCGACCGGCTCTTTGATCAGAGCAGATCGTGCACGATCAAAATGGAACAGCGCCTTGGTCGGATCGTCACGACGGTGATAGACGATTCCGAGGTTCGCATCGGTTCGTGCCGCAAGATCAGCCTCATCATTGGCGACAAACGCACATCGGGCAGCGTTACCCTCAGCGATCGCGTCATCAAATCGCCCCAACTCGCCCAAAGCCTGCATCGAAGCGAGGCGTGATTTGGCTTCTTCGACCGGCTCATCAGATTCGCTTGCGATGGAGACGGCCCGACGCCACGAGTCCAGCGCCTGCTCGAACTGCCCTGCATAGGCCAATGCCCGTGCCCGCGCACGGAGCGCTCGGGCTAACGCCAGTTGATTGCCAACGACCTCGGCCAAGGACACGACCAATTCGCTTGCTTCAAGGGCGCGATTGACCTCAACAACCGTCAGTTGCTCAGCTTCATCCCCAAGAGCCAGGAGGATCTCGGCTGGATCACCGAACGATTGTAATTGAGTCACCCGTCGATCCGGCGCGGTAGCTGCGAGCGTTTCCAGGAGTGCTGCACAATCTGGAAGCGAGGCGTTCATTGAATCTCAATGTTTCGCAGTACAATCACTTTGTCGTCCACCTGGAGCAACACGTCGAAACACCCGGCAGGGACCTGGACATCAAACATGCCGTGCTCATCAGCGATCGCTTCGGCTACGGGGTTCTCGGTGCCCGGCTCGACCACTGCGATCTGGACCGGTGACGATGCCTCTTGCCAATCGACCTGGCCCATGATGCGCCATCGCATCTGGTCCGGCGTTGTAGCGCCGGCGTTCGTTATCGGCTCGGCTTCCAGGTCGATGTTCGCGGCGTCACACTCAAATGACAGTTGGAACGTCGTTGCGGGCCCACGGTAGCCGGCCTGTGCAGGCTGCGCTCGACTGTCAAACACCAGATCGGCGATGAGCTGCTGAAGATGGTCAAGCCAACTTGCGGCGGGCTCCGACGGGCTGGAGGCGAAGATCGCTTTGGCCTTCGCAACCAACTCGGCCGGAGGCGCCGCACTTTGGTCGGCTTGCAGGGCTGCCTGAGCGTGCCTGTACATTGCAATCGGCTCCGCTGCTTCCGGATTTGCGGCCAGATACGCTTGAACCCGTGCAGCTTGCTCCGGCGACAATTCCCCAGCTGCGTAGGCGATGAGCTGTTCGTAATTGACTTTGCCGCTACTCATATCACGAGTCCTCCCACATCTACCCATCGGAGCCCGTTCGGCCCTCGAGTGATACCGGTTGAATCCCGAATTTGTGACAATTTCACGAGCCGGGCCACATACACCCCTATTCCGGCTCCGAGGCCTGCTCCAGCTCAGGCTCGGGGTCCAGTCCCATTTTTCGCAGAATCTTCTCCATCTTCTCAAAACAGCGAGCCCGCGTCGGGCCGATGCTCCCAACCTTCATTCCCAACTGGTCGGCCATCGCCTCGTAGTTGGGCGTCCCTGTGGCTAGGAAAAGAGCGGTCAACAGCTGCTGGCATCGGCCTCCAAGCTCCTCGAGCGCCTGCCGAACGATCTGCTGGCGTTCCCACAGCCCAGCGTCATGCTCAGATGGCTCGCCCACATCATGGATCATCTCATCCAGCTGAACATACCGGCCGGACTGCTTGCCAACCCGGTAGCACTCTCGATGGGTTGTCCGAATCAGCCACCCAGCGAGCCGTTCGTGATCGCGGACCGTATCGAGTTTCCGGTACAGGATGATGAAGACGTTTTGGAAGACATCATCCGCGTCCGCGTCGGAAAAGCCGTAGCGGCGCGGGATCGAATAGACCAGCCGCTTGAAACGATCTACGAGCTCGTCCCAGGCATCGTGCCGCCCAGCGAGGCACGCTTGGATAAGTTGAAGATCATTGCGGGGCACAGGCGTGGACCTCAAATGCTGACACAACCCGGGCCGGTACTTTAGCCTTCCGAGCCACGGTAGGGTCCAAGGCATGGCCAGTACCTCGTTCCTGCGGCTCTTTCCGGCTTTACTTGCCGAGTGTTGTATTTCAATAGCCGCTGGCCGCCTCTACAGCTCAGTTGACCCCGCTACCGGCAGCATGCCGTCGAGGCGTGTGGGGTGAGCGGTGAATTCGCATGCACTTTGGGAGTGCATTCGTGTACGAAGAGGAGTCGATCAATGCGTTACATCAGTCATTTGCACGGTATTTCTGCACTCGTCGCTATCGTGTTCACCTGCGCTATCGCCCTGGCCCAAACCGACCCGAATAGTCCAGGCATCATCGAGCCATGCCTCACAGCAACCATGGGATTCGAGGTGCGCATTCCCAATACAGATCAAGCACAAGGCGACGAATTGCTCAACGTCGTTGGCAAGATCGTTACAACCGATGCGCAGGGTGCATTGAGCCTGACTGGCCACGTGATCAAGCATGTGGAAAGTCCTAACCGCGATCTTCAAGATGCACTGCAAGCACTTGTGGATGCTGCCGACCGCGCTGACCAAGAAGCGATGACTGCGCGGGCAGATGAGATCATGGCGATACTGCTTGGCGCCACCCAAGGTCGAATCTACGATGGATTCGCAATGTTGAATTTTAATCGCGGCGCTTACGTAGCAGACCACGTTCCAAACGAATACAAAATGAAGTTGATCACCGATACCGGGCTTACTGCACCGGGGATCGATGGCGAGCCTCGTCGAATCTGGGAGGTCACCGTCAATTACCTTTGGTACGACGGGCAGTTTGATAGCGATACGTTCCTGATTCGTGTGCCGGTAGAGGCCCACCAGTACGATACGCTACGGGTGCATTATCGCATTTATTCATTGGAGACGGAAGATTTCTCGCCGACCACTGTGCTTCTGGATAATCGTCTAGCCGGGAGCGTGCAGTTTCCATACAAGGGTTTCGACAGCGTTTGGACGAGCGTTCAGAATGATCGTATTACCGAAATCACTGTAGATCATCCACCCTTGAGTCTGCTACGTGGAATTTACACCTGGGGATGGAGAGTCCATCCGCCGCGCATCCAGTTCCTTCAGCCGATCTTTGAGATGGTCAACGCCCATACAGGCGAGGTGCAGCTCGAGCCACAGGGCCAGAGCTATGCGTACCGAAACCGTCAGCTCTCTATTGACGGCATCGGTAGCGCAGCGCCCGAAAAGAAGATGTACGACGTTGCCCAAGCGGTGACGAACGGCGCTTCGCCCAATGAAGTGTTGGCGATGTTGACCGAGTCCAAAACAGCACCGTCCGGCACCTGGCAGGATTGGTCTGATCTGATCGAGGACCAAGTTCAATTACCGCCCGAAGCATGGGACATTCTTGCTCAAGAGGGGATCTCGCCCGGCGACTTCGGGCCGTACAAGTTCGTCACGGTTTACATGAACAACGAAATGTATGGCCAGGGTCCCAATGGCGAGAAGATCGAGGGTTGGTTCCAAGGCGATCAAATCACGGTCAAACTCATCAACCTCGACAACCACACGCATTACTTCCGCAACGTCGATTTCGGCCCGAAGCTGCACGATGACATCAGTAACTTCTCATCCGGCTCGCACAGTTTCGAGATTATGAACTTCAAGCCGACCTATGGTGCGCCAAAGGTGGCGGAAATGCAGTGGCGTGCTGGATGGGGATTTCGGCCGCACTTTGACATCATCCATCAAGACGATCTGTTCCCTCGGCCATCCGATCAGGCGCTCACAAAGACGTTCTACGGCGGGGACGGCAGTCCACACCCCGGCTGGCAGTACTCAGCGGCAAACAGACAAGGCGACTTCCGTTTCAATCCACCGCCATTCATCATCGGAACTGTAGACGAGCCTGCTGAATTCCCACTTCGAGAAGAGGACGGCACTGACGGGCTGCTGATCGGCCAACTCACTGAAGGGTACGGCACCGCCAAGATGTGTTCGCACAAAGACCATCCGCTCGGCGGGTTCTGCGAAACGGATATCAGTGCGTTCAATCCACATGGGGTGATGAACATCGATACGGATAGAGATGGTGTGCCCGATGTCTTGTGGTTCCCGCCGTTCCTACGCAATCCGAATCCGGAAGCGGGCGGTGATATCATTCCACCAACAAAAGCATGGAAGCCGTTCCTGTGGATCAATCCAAATAACGGCACACTGCTGATTGATCCTGACGATCCGAGCCAGGGCTATTGGGCGGATCTAACATACTCACACGGCCAGCCAGTTCCGATGGGCGCGTCAATAACAGCGAACATCGAAGCACCGCGCGCTTCCGCTCAGGTTTTTTATCAGTTCGACGACCTGTTCCATGACAACGCAATCTTCTCACCGCACCCAACATTCGCCCCGGACGATCCCCCATCTGTACCCGCGATCTCGACGGCGACGGGAGCGTCGGCGTAAGCGACTTGCTTATCTTGCTCGGCAGCTGGGGGCCGTGTGGCAACTGCGACGCGTGCATAGCAGATCTCAATGGTGATTGCCTTGTCGGGGTACCGGACCTGCTCTTCCTGCTGGGCAACTGGGGCTAGCAGGTAGATGTGAGATGTGGACACTTCGGGATCCATATCGGCAACGATACCAGAGATCCTCCCCACAAACTGAATGCGTGGCGGGTCTGACACACGGCGAGTCGCCTTTGGAGTCATAGCGTTCTCCCACCGCCGCCCCCGGAAAGGGGAGAGGGGACAAGAAATGAGCCCGACGATCGTATCGGTTGGGTGGAGTTCAGTGCGGCGAGACGGCGCAGAATGTTCTCCGTCATAATCACCGCGCCGTCCACGATGATACCGAAGTCGATCGCGCCCAGACTCATCAAGTTGCCCGGCACATCGTAAAATACCATTGCAGTGATCGCAAACATCATCGCGAACGGAATCACGAGCGCTACAATGCACGCAGCGCGAAGATTCCCTAAGAAGATGAACAGGATGATGAGTAGGAGGACTGCACCGAGTGTGAGATTTTCGCGAACCGTTCCCAGCGTGGCGTCAACGAGATACGTGCGGTCATAGAGTGTTCGCGCAACAATGTTGGTCGGCAGGGTCTTGTTGATTTCTCTCATACGCTCATCAACCGCAGTGGCGACCGTTCGGCTGATTGCGCACCCCTTGGTGGAATCGCTCTCCGTTGTAGGATTCGATGTACTCGCTGATCACCCGACGTAAAGATCGTTCGCTGAAGAGCAGCAGTAGATTCGTGCACTTGTGCTTGATCGATCGAACGAAGCACTCTGCGTAGGCGTTCAAAGGTGCTCGCTGATCACGTGATGGCAGCATCGGGGCCGAACGCCACGCGGGCTCTCGGCAGGCCAGCGGGCCGAATGGCCCAAAACCACGTCGTAGCGGAAGTTTGCGGCCGGGAGCTTCGGACGCCAGCGCTCTCGGTTCCGAAGCCGACATCTCGCCGCCCGTGGCCAAACCTCTCGAACTCTCACGCTATCTGGTTGACAGACCCCGCGGATGTAACAGCAGAGTCGCGCTCAGGGTGGTGTTTGCCGCCCCACTTCGCGGACGATCGATGCCACCGAGATCAGCAACAGGAGTAGTGGTAGATGATCGTGGACAGGCGCGCAACAGAATAGCAATGGTCCGATGCGATTGACGTGACTGTTGGGAATTGGAGGAACGGAGCGCTAGCTCATACGGACAAATGCGCTGCAACCTCAGACTACGAAGCGGCGTACGCCTTCTGCGCAGGGTGGACCGTCGCCACTTTCGTATCGCGCAACAGATACTCGAGGACATCGACGGCGCTGTACGAGTTAGCGCCTGGCTTGAGGAACCGTGCGACGTTTGCGACATCATCGCCCGACGTAATCAACGGTTTCTCGAGTTCACCGCGGCGGGTCTGAGCGAGGCCGATGTTCGCCAACAATCCATTGCAGACGCACTTGCGACCGTGCGTATCCTCCTCCTTGCCGCCTTTGCGCAGATAATCCTCTACGGGCTCGGACGGGCATCGCCAGCCGAGCGTACCGTCCGGCTTCTTGTACGCATGGCGCAAGTAACTCAGGTCGCAGATGCGCGATCTGTTCTCGTAGGTCGCGGCGTCAGAATGGGTATCCTCCATTAGCACGACCTTGAACGGGAAACCGGTCGGTGACGCGATCGGATCGGTGTAGACTCTGGCGTCACCGGTGCGGCTCATGGCCAACACCTTCGCCTTCAACTCATGCTCGAGCCCGGATTCCTCGCAATAGGCGAAGGCGGTCCCGATCTGGACGCCGGTCGCCCCCTGTCGCAGCGCCTCGGCTATGCGCTCCGGCTCGGCGTAGGAACCGGCGAGCCAGAATGGAAGCCCCAACGCTTTGACCGCATCGAGATCGACAACGTCGCGTTCACCGTACACCGGTTCCCCCTCGACGCTCAACTGCAGCCTCCCGCGCGGCGGCGCGTTGTGGCCACCCGCGGTCGGGCCTTCGATCACGAACCCGTTCACCTTACCGCTGGCCTTGCGGGCGAGCATGTTCGCGAGCGTCGAGGACGCAACGATGGCAAGGAAGTCGGGGCGAACGACATCTGGCGCTTCGCCGCCGCAAAACGAGTTGGGATCGAAACGGGTCATGAACACTTCACCGTTGTCGGCGCCCTGAACATCCAGGCGCAACTCAACGGGCTGTCGCTGGGCCAGGCGATCAAGGATGCCGGGGATCGCTCGCGGGATGCCCGCCCCCATGAGGACGTACGTCACGCCGGCGAGCATCGCGCCGTAGATGGAAGGCAGATTCGGAAGCTGGATCTTCTCAAGGAAGTTGATCCCGACCGGCCCATCGTGACCTTCCTTCGCAAGATCTACCTCCACGAAGTTGGAGGCCACCAGCAATTCCTCCAGGCGACTCGATGGATTTTCGTTCGGGACCGGTTTGGCCTTGAACGGCTTATCCTCGGGCTTGCCGCCGGGGACGAAGTAGCGATCGAGGATTCGTTGCGCAACACCGGGGATGGGGAAGCGCTCAAGTGCCCGGCGCATGTGACCGCCCACATCTCCAACTTGCAGGCGTCTGGCCAGGATCACGTCCATCGCGGTTCCGGACACCACGCCGAGCTGGCCCGCTTTGGACACGGCCTGGGCGAGCGACCAACTGGAGACGCCTGCCCCCATGCCGCCTTGGATGATTGTTGGCAGTGGTTTGTTGCGCATGTGAGTTACCGTTCCAGTATAGCGCTTCTCTTCCATCCTCTAATAAGCACGCCGATCACGCAGAGGTGGGTCAACGCACCCGCGATGGCGAGTGCTTCGAATGGTCGGGCGACCAAGGCTCCGAGGCAAATGATGAAGATTCTCAGATCGCGGCGCTTCAGGCGGTTCAGGACATCGTTCGGGTAGGGTTCGCCGGTCCGGATGCCGAACTCCTTCGTCACGTAGCTGGACAGGATGAATCCGAAGGCCGCCAGGAATCCGATGATCCATGGGAGCGGGCCGGGATGCACACTAGCATAGGCATACGTAACCGCAAGGGCTACGGCCATGTCCGCGTACCGATCCAGAACTGTGTCCAGCCAGGCCCCTCGGGGTGAACTCAGGTGCTTGAGGCGCGCGACCTCGCCGTCACAACCGTCAATAACCGATGCGGCTTGAACCAAGAGCCCTCCGACAACACCGGTGGCGAACATTCCTACTGCCAGCAGACCTGCTCCCGTCAGAGAGATCAGAAAGCTGATGACGGTGATCTGATTCGGTGTGATTCGGGTCGCCGCCAGGTGGGCGGAAAGACGCGTGGAAAGAGGGCGATTCAGTCGCAGGGAGATATAGCCGTCCTCGCGACCCTTGGTGAGCGATGCCAGCAGCCGCCGTCTCGCCTCGCCGAACGCCTCGGGTGTATCAACATCGATCCAGTCTTCGCCAGTCACATCAACGGCATTGACCTTGCCGGCTTCCGCAAGATCGCGCACGCCGTCAGTCAGCGAATGCTTCGCTTGTTCATGTGCTCGCCTCAAAGCGCTGAACAGGGCATCGGTGCAGAAGAATACCCCGGTGTCCGCGGCATCCCATACTTCAAGGTTCTTGCCGATGCTCACAATGCGACCATCGGACGTCGCAACCTTGGTCACGTCCTCGACATCGAATACCTCTGTCTTGTCGCGATCCACGGCAAGAGATATCTCACCCTGCTCCGGGCGGGCCTGGAGGATTCGCTCGATAAGCGATGGTGTGAGCAAGTGATCGGACATCGTAAGTAGGAAGGGAACGCTGTCCAGCTTGGCTGCGGCGGCCAAGGCGCTGGCACCGTTGCCAAGCTTCCAATCCTCAGCAATAACAAAATCGATGTCACAATGGCGGCGGATGGCAATCTGTTCGTAGTGTGCCCGGACTTGACCGGCTTCATGACCGAGAACCACGAGGAATCGATGAATGCCCGCGGCGCTAAAGCTCGTGATTGTCCGCTCGGCAAGAGATAAACCAAGCAGTTTCAAAGCAGGCTTTGGTGTACCGTTTCGGATTTGCTTCAGGCGCGAACCTTCGCCGGCCGCGAGGATCACGGCAAGCGGCGGGATGTTCGCCCCCGTATCAGGTGTTGGTGTTGGTGAGCGCTTCAATGATCTCTTGGGCCAATTCTTCGGTGGCCGCGGCGACGATGGTCGTCCTCTGGCGGAGGTCGGTGAACGCCGGGAGCGGGTTGCCTTGGGCGTCGAGCACACAGCCGCCGGCCTCCTGAAGGATTGTGGCCGCGGCGAGAAAGCTCTCGGGCGTCAAACGCCCACGTACATCAATGTGCGCATCCAGCGAGCCGTCGGCCACCAGAGCAATCGCGCGGGAGGCACATCCATAAGAGCGCACCGCACGAGCGCTGGCGAACAAGGCGCCCAGCGGGGAGGTCGGCGCAAAGTGGTTGAGCTCGCAGGAGACGAACGCGTCCTTGATCTTTCGGGTGCTCGCGGTCCGGATCTGATTGGTTCCGCGGTGGACTCCGCCGCCCCGGATGCAGATCAAGGGATCTTCCTCTCCGAGATCGCCCGTCAGGGCCGCGATCACCCGGTCAAGAGCGATCGGAGCTTCGGCCGGAAGCACGGCGATCGCGACCGACGACAGCGGCAGGCACCGTGACCAGTTGTCCGAGCCGTCCACGGGATCGACGACGAAGCGGTAGGCGGGCTCGGCCCTTCCGAAACGGTGCTCTTCTGATTCCTCAGAGAGAATGATCCCGCTGTCGAGTTCTCCCTCGAGGATTCGCCGCACGGCCGCGTCAGCCGCGAGATCGAAGGCTCGCTGGCGGTCCCCTTTGGGGTTCGTGCCATGGGTCTCCTGTGCATGGCTGGTGGACAAGCCTGCGAGGGCTTCTCGGACACCGCCGTGGAGACGTCTGAGCACTGTCGCCAGGTCGGTCTGGAGGACGGTCATCACACCGACGCTCTCACGCTCCGGCTGCCGCCAGCATCTCGTGGCTGGTCAGGATCGGGATCTCGTGATCGTCCTCGATCCATTGCTCCAGCAGATCCCGGGCCTCCGAATCACGGAACTGCTTCGGCGGGTGCTTCATGCAGACCGCTGAGATCTCCCGAAGTGGTCCGCCGATCTCCCGATCAAGCGCCAGCTTGGCGCATCGAATCGCGTCGATGACGATGCCGGCGCTGTTCGGGGAATCCTCCACGCTGAGTCGCAGTTCCAGGTTCATGGGAACGTCGCCGAAGCCATCCCATTCCATCCGCACGAAGCAAATCTTGTTGTCTTTCTGCCACGGAACATAGTCGGAGGGACCGATGTGGATGTTCTCCGGGGCGAGTGGCTCATCGAGCTGCGACTGCACGGATTCGGTCTTGGAGATCCGCTTTGACTTGAGGCGGTGCTGCTCAATCATGTTGAGGAAGTCGGTGTTGCCGCCGGTGTTGAGCTGGTAGGTCCGTCTGAGCTTCACGCCCCGGTCGCCCATGAGGCGGGCCAGCATCCGGTGTACGATCGTCGCGCCAAACTGACTCTTGATGTCGTCACCGACGATCGGAATGTTCCTCTCGCGGAATCGCTTGCCCCACTGTAGATCGGAGGCGATGAAGACCGGCACACAGTTGACGAAGGCGACGCCTGTATCCAGGCAGGCCTGGGCATAGTGGTGGACGGCCACCTCAGAACCCACCGGCATGTAACACACGAGGACTTCCGCCCCGGTTTCCCGCAGCACCTCGGCCACGTCGCACGGTTCCTCGTCTGCGACCCGAAACGCCTGGGCCTCGGGATACTCGTTCATGTGGGCGGCGACGCCATCCAGAACCGGGCCCATCTGTACGGTAACCCCGTATGCCGGAAGATCGCGCTGAAAGATCGTTGTACACTGAGGCGGGGCAAAGATCGCCTCCTCAAGCGGCTCGCCGACCTTCCGCCGATCGACATCAAAGGCCGCAACAGCGCGAACGTCCTCAAGGCGGTAGCCGCCGAGGGTTGTATGCATCAGCCCGGTAGTTTCAGCGGAAGTATGGGTGCGGTAGTACTCGATTCCCTGTAGAAGCGAGCTGGCGCAATTGCCCACACCCGCCACGGCAAGCCGAATGGTCTTCACGAGGTGATCTCCTTTGACGTGACACGCCACGTCAAGCGGCTTCGGGGACGCAGGTTGGAAAGCCCGGTTGCCTGCCCGCAGCCATCTGGCCGGGCGGCGTTCTCCCAAGCCCCGCCAGTATACGGTATTCCACCGCAACCGTCAGGAAATGGCACGGGAGTTGCTCCCGCCGGTCCAGAAGCGGGATATCGCTCCTCAAAGACATCTTCGTACCTCGGATCCAGGTGCGACAACCTCGCGCCTGCTCGGATAGAGTTGCGCGACCCGACCGCTCCCACAACTGACGGAGGCGGACGGACATGATCTCGAACTTCGCCCGTCGTGACTGTCTTGATACTGCTATCGCTGCTGGAACCGGAGTCGCGTCTGGAATCAAGAGTCGCTGGTCGCGGGGCGCTTTCTCGATGACCTGGCCGGTGGTGACGATTCGGCTCTTGGTCAAAGGCCGGCCCGGCGCTAGGGACGGCAAGGCCCCGCCGTACGGCGACACCGAGACCGCGTACATGAACATGCGTGGATCTCTTGGTGCGTCCAACGCCGCTACTGCATCGCCGACCGGCGGGAGAATGATTGCCGACAACAGGAGCGCCCCCCGCCATAGCTGGTCACTGAATCTCGATGATCTCGAAGCGCTTCGCGCCGTGGGGAAGATCGGCGCGGATGGTGCTTCCAACTTCCGCCTTCATCAAGGCCATACCCATTGGTGAGTTGGGCGTGACCTCGATGTAGTCAGCGTCCATCGACCCGCTCGTCTCACCGACCAGTCGATAGAGATCCTCTTCGCCCGTTTTTACATCACGGAGACGAACGGTAGCGCCAATGAACACCATCCCCGCCGGGACGTTCGTATCGTCAACGACGACGGCGGTCGCGAGCTTCGCTTTCAGGTCGCGGATTTTGCGCTCGTCATGGCCTTGATCTTCCTTGGCCGTGTGATACTCAGCGTTCTCCTTGAGATCACCATGCTTGCGGGCCCGGCCGATGCGGTCTGACAGCTCGACCCGCCGGTCGATAAGCGCCTTGAGTTGCTCCTCCAAACGGGCCTTTTCTTCTGCGGTCATGTAGTTCATAGCTACGGTTATTCTAACGCAAATGACTTGATCGCCGCAAACTGAATCTCACCGAGCTTCTTTAGCCCCCCGCCGCGATCATCTTCGCCAGCCGATCGAGGCCGATCTGAACTTGGGCTTTCGGCGGCCCGAACGAAAAACGCACAAAATTGGTCAATGGCGATGGACCGGGTCGCTGTCGATTGGGGTTCACGTCGAAATACTCACCCGGCACGGTCAGAACCTGATGTTTGAAGGCTTCATTCATAAAACCCTCGCCGGTGTTCAGCGGTTCAGGGAGGTTTCGCACGGATCCGAAAACGTAGAACGTCCCCTGGGGATTCCCGGGAAACTCGACGCCCATGTCGCGCAAGCGCGCCAGTGCGACACGCTGCTTGTCGGCAAAGACGGTGCGCACCGCATTGGTTTCTTGATCCGCCCGGCCAGGTTCAAGGACATCAACCGCAGCTCGCTGAATTGGGCGCGAGGCTCCGCCATCCAGGAAGCTACCCGCTGCGGTCAGCTCGCGAATGATCGCCCGAGGCGCGACCACCCAACCCACGCGCCAACCGGGATACCGAAAGCATTTCGTCAGCCCGTCGAAGATCACTACCGGGTCGCGATCCACCTCCTCAACAAACGCGGCGCTACTCACCGGCCCCGTCGCCCCAGGCGTGTAGATGTAGTGGGAATAGAACTCATCCATCAGCAGAGTGCAGTTGCGAGTTCGGGCCATCCCGACCCATGCCCTCAATTCGTCACCTTGAATTATCATCCCAGTCGGGTTGCACGGATTACTGATCAAGAGCGCGCCGATATTGTCACGGCCGATGCGCTCATCTAATTCCTCAGGGTCAATCCGGAAGCCAACCTCCTCGGAAAGTTCGATCCATGCAGGATCGATCCGATGAAACGTCGTCATCAAATCTTCGTAGGCGGTATAGTCGGGCGTGAAATACCCTAAGCGCACATGATCCAGCGCCGCGCCGCAGCGCGACAACGCCAGGCGACCACCGGCTGATATCGCGACATTATCCGCAGCGTATTGCGACGCATGACCTTGACGAAACAGCCGGTTGTAGTGCGCCGCCACAGCTTCGCGCAGTTCATCAATACCCTCAACTGCGCCGTAGGCGTGATCGTCGAGGGCCAAGTCAATACGATCCGGACGCGGCGGCGCCCCTTCAAGCTCGCCGACCTCCGGCTGACCCTGACCCAGATTGATCCAATCCGGGTCGCCCATGCGAAAGCCGACTTCCATCGCCTGCACGTTGACGCGGATCACCCCCATGAACGGCAGGTGTCGAAAGGCCATGGTCGAATCCATTTGGTCGCTGAGCATTGTCCACCCATTCTACATCAAGGGTGGATTGTGCCGAAGGGACGGGCTCGGCAATCTCGCTCAGCGTTCCAGCGAGCCCTGGTATAGCTCGTACTCTAGCAGCCGACACTCAATCTTGGCATTCATGAACAGAATCCGCCGGCTGGCGCGCAGGCCGATGCGCTTGCTCAGATCGCGATTACCCGTGAATACGTAGCCCTTCCAGCCCCGGCAGCGCTGTTTGAGAAAGTCGCCGATGCGCGCGTAGACCGGCTCGAGGGTGGCTCGTTCTCCCAACCGTTCGCCGTATTCGGGATTCAGAATGACAACTCCGGGCTGCTCCGGCATTGGTGTCTCGGCGAAATCGCATTCGACAAACTCGATAAGTTGTTCGACGCCGGCCGTCAAGGCGTTCTTGCGAGCGGCAACCAGCGCGCGTGGATCGATGTCCGAGGCCACAATCGGCGGAGGCGGCTGCGATCGGCCCTGCTTGCGCGTTTCGTTGCGGATCGTCCGCCAGGCATCCTCATCGTGCAGCTTCGTGTGCATGAAGCTGTAGTTTGTTCGTAGTAACCCCGGAGCTCGACCCGTGGCGATGAGCGCGGCTTCGATGGCGAGCGTGCCGCTTCCACACATCGGATTCACCAACGGCAACCCGCCGTCATATCCCGCCGCCATCACAACGGCGGCCGCGAGTGTTTCCTGCATCGGCGCGGTGTGCGGCATCTTGCGGTAGCCGCGATCGGCAAGCCGCCGGCCGTTCGTGTTCAGGTATATCCACGCGCGATCATCCGCCCAGTACAGATGAATCACGACCCCGGAACGGTCCGATCCGCTGTCCGGCCGAGCGCCGGTCCGCTTTGCAATGCGATCGACGATGGCATCTTTCAACACGAGATTCGGATACATCGAGTTGGTGATCTTGGGATGATCGACATTCGAGGTTACGGTGAAGTACGAATCGTTCGGGATCAATTCCTCCCACGCAAAGGATGCGGTGTGACGATACAACGCCTTGGGCGAAGGGCAGCGGAAGCGTTTCAGCAGCCACATCACATGCAAAGCCGTACGAAGATGCAGATTCAGGCGCATGCAGTCGGGCAATGTCGCGCCGATGTGTACGCCTGCATAGTCTTCATCCTGAATCTCGAATCCAAGGGCAGCGACCTCTTCGCGCAGGTAGGGCGTGACGTGCTGCGAGCACATGATGCGCGTCAGGCGTTTCTTGTTGATGTCAATCGTCAGCATGAACAATACGAAGCGACGTCGGTGATAACAGGTTGGAGTCTTCAGTCGTAAGCCCAATGCCGAGCCTGGGTTTGGACACAGGGAGACCCTAGGAGATGCCATCGCTTGCGACCAGTACGAGACGCAATTGCATTCTGTCTATGGCGTTGTCCGTATTCGGCGCTATGATCTTCGCCTCATGCTCCACCCAGCCGACCCAAACCTGCGGAACGTGGCCATCATTGCCCACGTCGATCATGGCAAGACCACCCTCGTGGACGCGCTGCTTGCGTGCTGCGGCTCCCTTGATGCTCGACAGGAAGCGACTGATTGCGTGCTCGATTCGGACCCCCTGGAGCGCGAGCGCGGAATCACGATCTTCTCCAAAAATTGCGCAATCACCTTTCGTCCCACCGATGGTGAGCACGCAGGCGAGACGTTTCGCATCAATCTGATCGATACGCCGGGCCATGCAGATTTCGGAGGCGAGGTTGAGCGCGTGCTCAAGATGGCGGATGGTGTGCTGTTACTTGTTGACGCCTTCGAAGGGCCGATGCCGCAGACCCGGTTTGTGCTTGGTAAAGCGTTAGAGCTCGATCATCCGCTTATCGTGGTTGTCAATAAATGCGATCGGCGTGATGCTCGACCTGATGACGTGCTCACCGAGGTCTTTGATTTACTAGTCGCACTGAAAGCAAGTGACGAGCGACTGGACTTTCCCGTGATCTACGCATCCGGCCGAGATGGTTGGGCATCAGCCGATGTTGACAAACCCACCGATGACATAGAACCCCTACTTCACGCGATTATAAAGCACCTTCCCGCGCCGGTGGGATACTCGGATGTGCCGCTTCAGATGCTCATTACCACCCAGGACTATTCATCGTATGTGGGACGTATTGCGATTGGTCGCGTCTTTGCCGGCGCCATAAGCGCCGGGCAAGCGGTCAATATATGCCAAGCAGATGGGACGAATCGGCCGGCAAAGGTGCAAAGGCTCTATCGCTTCGAGGATCTGGGGCGAACGCCGACTGATGTCATTCAAGTCGGGGATCTTTGTGCAGTTGAGGGACTTGGTGAGTTTGAGATCGGCGACACGATCGCGTGTCCTGATCTGCCGAACCCTATCGCGCGTGTTTCGGTAGATGAGCCGACGCTCCACATGCTCTTTCGCATTAACGACTCGCCCTTTTCAGGGAGAGAAGGAAAATACCTGACGTCCAGGCAATTGTCAGAAAGGCTTGATCGTGAACTGCGGTCAAACTTAGCCCTTCGGGTTGAGCCCGGTTCGACATCCGAAGAGTTCCGCGTGTCAGGGAGAGGCCTACTCCACCTTGGCATACTGCTGGAAAACATGCGCCGCGAGGGATACGAGCTGTCCGTTGGTCGACCCGAGGTCATTGAGAAGGAAATCGATGGCTTGCGCTGTGAGCCGATCGAATTGCTTACGGTTGACGTTGATCAAGAGAACATTGGGCCGGTGCTCGAACTGTTAGGATCGCGCGGCGGTGAGATTCGATCTTTGGACCCGCGTGGCGAACGAATGCACGTGGAATGTGAAATCCCCGCCCGTGGATTGATCGGTATGCGAAGCAGGATGCTCACCGCAACGTCGGGACAGGCGGTCATGTATCACAGCTTTCAACGCTACGCGCCGATTCGCAATATCGATCAACATCGGGCCAACGGCGTGATGGTTGCGACCGAAACGGGCACGGCGACGGCCTATGCACTGCTGAATCTGTCGGAGCGCGGCGTGATGTTTGTCAAACCGCAGGACCCTGTTTACGAGGGACAAATCGTCGGCGAAAACAGTCGAGAGAACGACCTCGGTGTGAATGTCGCAAAGGGCAAGGCGTTTTCCAATGTTCGTGAATCGACCAAAGAGGCGACGGTCGTGCTCAAGGCTGCGCGAACGATATCGCTGGAAGCTGCGTTGGAATATATCGAGTCCGATGAACTGGTCGAGATTACGCCGGAGTCGATTCGACTTCGCAAGAAGCTGCTGAGTGAGTCGCAGCGCAAACGCGCGGATCGCCATCACAAGACCGCCGCCGCGGGGCGTCGCAACTAATCGGTAGGCGGGCCTTGGGCTTGGCGCACGCAATGCTGTAAGCATGGTCCTGAACGCCAACTCGGGTAACGTCGGCGAGGGCGACTCGAACCGCTCGTTCATTCGCGGTAGCGCGGATGTTTTGCCGGGCCGGACGGTGACAAACCCGAGCATCTGTGGTATCGAAGTGCTATGGCCAGCGAAAGTGAGCACCGCAGCGGCACCGATCAGGGCTTGAAGCGCATTCTGGGGCCGGTGGATGCCACGTGCATCGTCATCGGCGCCATCATCGGCGTGGGAATCTTCTCCACACCGAGTCAGGTCGCCCAGGTCGCGGGGTCAGGGAGCATGGCGCTTACGGCGTGGGCGATCGGCGGCGCCATCGCCTTGATGGGCGCGCTCACCTTTGCCGAACTAGGCGGTCTGTATCCACGCACGGGTGGGCAGTACGAGATCCTGCGCGATGCCTACAGCCCTTTGCCAGCCTTTCTATTCGTGTTCTGTAACGCGACGGCTATCCAGGCGGGAGCGATCGCGGTCATTGCCATCATTTGCGCGAAGCACTTGGGTCTTGCGATAGGAAACGAAATTACCGGCACGTTCGCCATGACGTTGAGTGCGGCGGGACTAATTGTCGGGCTTACGGCGGCCAACGCTTTGGGCGTTCGTTGGGGATCGCGAATCCAGAATCTGACCGTCTATGCCAAGGTGTTGACGCTGATTGTCGTGACGATTCTCGCGATCATGACCGAGTCGCCGGTGACGGAAGTGGTTGCAACGGAGAGCACCGAACAAAGTGATTCAGGCAGGGCCCCCATCGTTCTCATCTTTGCCGCGCTCGTGCCGGCCTTCTTTGCCTTTGGCGGTTGGCAATCTGCACTGTGGATGGCGGGCGAAATTCGCCAGCCGAAGCGCAACGTCCCATTGGCCATCGTGGGCGGCGTGCTCGTCGTCGTGACGATTTATCTCCTCGTGAACTGGGCGTACCTACGACTCTTGGGATACGACGGCGTTGTCGGAAGTCAGACAATTGCTGCGGACGCGGTCGCCAAAGCGTGGCCGAACATAGGGAGGCGCGTCGCGGGCGCTGCGGTTGCCGTCTCTGCCTTCGGTGTTCTCAACGCTCAGCTTCTCGGCGGGCCACGCCTCATCTACAGCATGGCGAACGATGGTCGCTTCTTTCGACTGTTCGCCCATGTAAACACACGATTCAAGACGCCCGTGGCCGCGATCGTTCTGCTCGGATTGATGGCGCTAGTGCTCTTGATTGTGGCCGGACAACACGCCGTTGAAAAACTCACCACCGGCGTGGTGTTCATCGACAGTGTGTTCTTCGCGCTGACCGGCCTCGCGCTGATCGTGCTTCGAAAGAGGCGCCCGCGGGCCGAACGCCCCATGCGCGTTCCGGGGTACCCGGTCGTTCCACTCTTGTTTGTGTTGGGCGAGCTGTGCATCCTCGCGGGCGCGTTGTTCTATTCCGAGCAACGCATCACAGTGCTGATCGGCGTCGGCTGGATCCTTGGCGCGACGCTGTTGTATTTCCTCTTCTTCTATGGGTCACGACGCCAATGAACGAAACCAGGAAGGCTCGTTGGATCTCCATGAGCACTTGAATCGCGCTCGCCGCCAGGTCGAGCCGCGTGTCGAATTGGTCGCGCCTGAGTGCGCCCTTCTCGCCCGTCGATTGCGGTATAATGCCCGTGACCGAACTCAAGGAGCGACACAATGGCGAACGTTGCGAACGATGAACAGAACATTCATCTCTACGATGACGACGGCGACCTTCTGCTGGAGGCCGATACTCGCTCGGATCGCGTGATCCTGCTGCCATCCGGTGACCCTCGGGCCGCCGGTCAAGACCACGATCGAATTCGCATTCAATGGGGACAGCACTTGCTGGCCGATCTCGTCGCCGGGCGCTATCGAACGGCAATCTGCGCCGTCAACGACGTCGATAACTCGCACGGCATCATTGGAGAACTGTTAGAGCTCGTCCCCACAAGCCAATGGAACGTCGATTCCGCCACTTCGTTCGCGCGCATGTTCCATGGCTCGGTCGCCGTTCATGCCGCCGAAGATCATGAGCCATATATCCTGAAGTTCGATCTGGACCGGATTCTGATCATGGGGATTTTGAGGCCAAAAGATCAGGATCATTTCACGCTCGATGAACTTTCACGCGGATTCCAGACCGTCGCCAAGATGTTGCACGGACGGCGCGAACGCTGGCCGGTCGCCAGCGTCTCGTTCCTCGGCGCAAAATCAAACAAGCTCACGGATCCCGATGGACAGGAGCCGTCGTTCGAAGCGGTTCTGCGCACCATGTTCGACGCGGGGTACCGCGGCGACGTCTATCCCTCGCTGGGCATGTGGGAGCTTGCCCCCACCGGCGCGTTTGCCAGCTATCCATTCCCCGAGAGCCTCAAAGTCATGCGCTCCGGCGGATCCTAGGCTCTGTCTGATGAGAAGTGGGACGGGCATCTTGCCCGTCTGTAAGAGTGAAAACAACGGGCTGGAAGCCCGTCCCACTAAGAAACTATCTCGAAACCGGTGGCACGGGCGTCTCGCCCGTGCAAACGACTCGCCGTGCGAACGTAGCGCCATGATCAAGCGTACGGGCGAGACGCCCGTACCACCACAACTGGGGTTGTGAGATATTTTCTAAGATTGAAGAGCACTCTTTTGATCCATCAGACGGAACCTAGCCCAGCGCGGTATTGCAGGCCCAACCATTGGGCCGCCGCTAATACCGCCAGCTTGTCAGATCAGCACCGTCAGGCGCAGCCGCTTCGATGCGCTTGAGAATCGTATCGACATACATCTGGTGGTAGCGCAATCGCGAAGTCGCGTTGGGGCGATCCTGGTCGCCGTTCCAACAGTGCTCGGCGCCGTGGCCGTAATCCACCTCTCCCGCGTAGTAGGGATCAGTCGTACTTTCGAGGAACTCTTCCGTCAAGACGACGGCGTTGTTCAGGTAATAGTTGTCCATCGTGCCGCAGTAGATGTGGATCTTGCCTATGAGCTTCGGGCCAAGCGTTGTCCAATCTCGTTGCATGATGTACCGAAGGTCGTAGTTTTCTCGCCAGTATTCAGCCACGTCGTGATCGATCTCGCCGGTGCGCTTGTCCCAGATGCGTTTTGGGTACCCATCGTCGCCGACCGGAGAGTAGACCGCCTCCCAGATATCCCATTGTGCTCCTGAGCGTGAGTGGGTGCCAAGGACAAGTTCACGCAGATTGGTCTGCTCGAGGGTGGAGCTGACGTGACCGAGGTGGTTGCGCTGCCCGGGTCGCGGCGTGCGCTTCCACTGTTCATCCACGTAATACGCGTTCTTGTCTTGGTAGATGTTGACGACGGTGTAGGCGCGAAAATCGATCGGATCGGGACACGCGGCAAAGCAACCGTTGAAGTCGTCGGGGTACATCACTTGCACCGCCAGCGCTTCCCACCCACCGGTCGAGCCGCCATAGGTGAAACGCGCCCAGCCCTCGCCGATACAGCGAAACATCTCCTCCACGTACGGCACGAGCTCGTGCATGATGGCGTCGCCGTAAGGCCCGAGATTCGCCGAATTGACCGCATACGAATCGTCATAGAACGGATTGGCGTGCTGCACCTTGATGATCACGAACCGCGGAAAGTCGGGGCCGGTCCATTCCTGATAGAACTCGTAGGCGTGCGCCTGCTGGATGCGGTTGTAGCCTTCGAGGCGGAACCGCGCGCTGTACTGGGGCTCGAGGTCGGGGTCCGGCGGGGTTTCTCTGAAACCGCCGAAGGTGCTGGGGAAATGGCCGTGGTTGACGATGAGCGGGTAGCGCGCCTCGGGATGCTCATCGAAGCCGTATGGAAGCAGTACGACTGCGCCGAGGTGCATCGGGCGACCCCAGAACTCCGTCAGCAACTTGCTCTGAATCTTCACGTGCTTGATGTACTTGGTGTCCGTCGGCGGCGAGATTGCCCCAATCTCCTGATTCAACAGAATGCTGATCGTCTTGTCTGATGCCGGATCGATGTAGATTTTCTGCGGAGCGCTATAGATATTTCCGGGGGCGCGGTTCCAGTGCTGGCCCTCGCCGCGATCCATCGGCAGCTTGACGACGTGCCCGTCCGCGCGATGAAATGTCTCGTAGCGATGAAGCAATCCCTGCACCCAATACTCACCCGGCGGAATCTCAGCCAAACTCTCCAACGGATAGCCGAACACGTCGGCATCGATCATTGCCTCATCTCCGGGGGCCAGACCATCGACGTCGATCCCGAAGATCAATTGCGTATTAGCGCCATCATTGATCTGGAAGCGCGGCTCACGATCGTTGTTGTTGGAGATCATCAGCAGCATTCGGCCATCAAGTGGCGCTTCACTTCGCTCCGGTGAGAACGACAAGCCGAAACGAAGCGGCGATTGGGCCTGCGCGAACTGAATTGGCCACAGGCTCCCAAGGACGACAACGAGAAGATTCATTCTCATGATGGATCGCATAGCTGATCTCGCAGGGTTGCAAAATAAAGGGGTCGGGAGTCTTTTCGCCAAATCGTGGCTGAAAGGGCAATAAACACGGTTTTCGAGAAAAGACTCCCGACCCCTTTTTTCGTTCTCATGTCGATTTGCGATCGAGGACCTTGTACGTCTCGCGCTCGCCGCGGCCGCGAAGCGGATAGTCCTTGCGCAACGGGTGGGCGGGGAAATCTTCCCATGTCAGGATTCGCCGCAGATCAGGATGATTGGTAAACCGAATCCCGTACATGTCGAACACTTCGCGCTCCGGCCACTCCGCGCCGGGCCAAAGGTCCGTCACCGAGTCGAGCTGAAGCGCCGGGTCCGGCTCGATGCCGCTGGTATCGACACTGGGGTCGAGAAAGACCTTCACCGCCAGCCGCCGGTTGTGGGCATAACTCACGAGCAGATACACAACAGCGAATCGGCCCGGCGTCTGAGCTGGGTAGTTCAGATAGTCCACCCCCATCACGTCGCTCAAGAAGTTGTAGTCGCAGCCCGAATCGTCGCGCAGGTGCTGCATCACAGCGTGCAGATCACTCGCGGGGACGATCAGCGTGGTTTGGCCGCGAAACTCCGTCGCCTGGAGACTTACCCCGGGGAACGCCCCCTTGACATTCGCCAGGCTTGGATGATCGGTGGTCGGTACAGCCATATCGAGATTCAGCTCCTAAGCGTCGCGGTCGGACGTATTCAACACGATTTGCCCGCCAACGACAACTACCTCGTATCAGCGACGGGATCAGTCACCGGCGTCGTCGTTCGCCGGTCCACGGTATTCGCACCGGGCCGAGCACGTCTCGTGGACGACGATCTGGGTGAGCATTGGAAGCCCCGGCTTGACCCGATCCCATATCCATCCCGCCAGCACCTCGCTCGTGGGGTTCTCCAGGCCTTGGATTTCGTTGAGGCAGTAGTGATCGAGCTGCTTGCGGATCGGCTCCAGGGCAGCCTTGATCTCGCCATAATCAATGAGGTACCCCTGCTCGGGCGACACCAGGCCCTCGACCACCACGTCCACGCGGAACGAATGGCCGTGCATCCGCCGACACTTATGCCCTTGCGGGAACGTCGGCAGCCAGTGCGCCGCCTCGAACCCAAACGATTTGACGAGCCGCACATGCATCGGCGTGGATGATAGGTGCCAACCACCGTGTAATGGAAGTAACCGCTGCCTCAGCCCGGCCCAACGCCGTCAGCCCGCCCGCCCTCTCATCCGGCTCACCCTCCCCTGTACGCTCAGCATCATCATTGCTCCAAGGATCGCGACGCCGCCGCTGATCCACTGCGCCATGGTCAGCACCTCGCCGAAGAGAAGCAACGATGCGACCCCAACCATGAACGGATGAAGCTGCAAGACCCCCGCGGAGACCGCAACCCCCAGCCGGGCGATGCTCATGTAATACAGCACGTGCCCCAGCGCGATCCCGATGACCGCAGACAACAGCAGCAACAGAAACTCTGATCGCTCAAGCTCGATCGCTTCGACCCCGGACCGCCGACCGAACAACAGCATCAGCACCAACATCGCCGCCGCCGTGTATTGACTGATCACCGCAAACGCGACGACCGAGTTCGTACCGCGCATATATTTGCGAACCGCCAAGGCATATAACGCAAAGAGTAACCCGCTGGCGATCGCAAGAAGTATCCCCAACGTCGCCGCCGCGTCGGGGCGCTCCTTGCCCATCAAGAGCGCCCCACTTGTGCCGCCGATGACCACGATGACGCCAAGCACGTATGACCACGAGCGAATGACCCGCCGTTCGTCCGGAAACAACAGATACGCGCCGACCGCAGCAAAGATGATCTGACTGCGCAATCCAAAGCTCAGGAGTCCCGGCTCAATCTGGTAATGTGCGCAGACGAACGTGACCTGTCCGATCGCATTGACGATGCTGGGAATAATCGCCGCCTTCCACAACCCGGGCCGCAGCCGACCGCGGAGCAATCCGATCACCAGCACCGGCGCCCACAGCGCGGCGGCGAACCCATACCGCCACCCGTTGGATGTCCACGGATCGATCAGATCAACGAAGTGCCGCAGAAACAGCGGAACGCTGGACCAGGCCACAAGCGTGAGCACGATAGTCAAGGTTCCGATCGCGGCAGGCTTGGAGTCGTGGGTCATGCGGTTCGGTAATTTGCGGTGATGTGCTGACTGAATGATAACGGCCGGGCGGGTTATACGCCGCGGGTTTGGGCGCACCAAATGAACTTGTGCAACTGCATCTGGAGGCGAACGGTCCCACCCAGCCACGGATCGGCCAGCATCCATTGCGCCAGCGCTTGTGGATCCAGCCCCGGGCAACCGGCGATCTCCTCGCCCGGGGGTTGCTCGAATACCGGCGACATGAGCACCGCCCCGCACCGCTCGGCCAGTCGGCGCCGTTGAATCACGGATTTCGCCCAGTCATAATCCGCCCGATCGGTGATGACGAACTTCACCTCGTCGCGCTGCGTGAGATGATCCAGGTTCGACCACAGGTTGCGATCCGCTTCGCCACTGCCCGGGGTCTTGATATCGACAATCCGAATCGCCCGAGGGTCACATCGGCTGATGTCACACGCGCCCGAGGTTTCGATCAACACTTCCTTGCCAAGATTACACAGCGCCGCCGTCAGGGGATGCACGGCCTTTTGCAGCAACGGCTCACCGCCGGTGATCTCCACCAACCCAACCGAGTGGGAGCACACCTCCTGAACCACCTCGTCCACCGTCCGCCCATCGCCTTCGGTGAATGCGTACGCCGTGTCGCAGTAGCTGCACCGAAGATGACACCCGGCCAGTCGAACAAAAACACACGGACAACCGGCGCGCGTGGATTCGCCCTGTATCGAAAGGAATATCTCGTTGATGCGCAGGCGGTCGGCGGACATGGTCGAACATGATAGGCCTAGGCCCGGGCGACGAGTCATCGGCGGTGCTCGACCAGCGCCGCGACGGCACTATACTTGGCGGCTCGCGGCCACGACCCGCAACGAGCCCAGGTGGCGGAATTGGCAGACGCGCCAGCTTGAGGTGCTGGTGGGAGTAATCTCCCGTGGAGGTTCGAGTCCTCTCCTGGGCATTGAAGTGAAGCTGCCGATTCACTAAGACCGCCGACCGATCGCAACAGAAAACGCCCACGGGCCAAACCCGTGGGCGTATCTTTTGCCGAATGCCTGGCGCCTATCGCCAAGTCACTTCTTCTTACCCCCAATTTCCAAGAAGGATAAGAAGATCTTTCACGCCGACGGTGCAATCGTCGTCAAGATCAGCCAGGCAGTTATCGCAATCGTCACATGGGCCCCATAGGCCGAGCAGGATCAGCAGATCCTTCACACCGACCGTTCCGTCGCCGTCCAGGTCGCCCAGCGCGCCGCACACGATCGTACTCAGACGGACCCCGTCGATCGCCGCCTCAACGATGGATTGAGGATTAGTATCCGAGGCAATGAAGCGAATGCGGAACTGATCGGTCTCATCAACGAAGTCAGCCACGGCAAACTGCTTCTCGAACCAACCGCCACTGACTTCCGGTCCGCTCGGCCCGACGATTTCCAGGTTGACCCAGCTTGAACCGTTATTGTCCGAGACCTCGACCACGAAGATGTCCTGGAACGGCGAGCTGCCTTCGACATTGGAGTACCAGCGCCAGTATGAGATCACGGTCCCCTTAGCGGAGGCGTCCAGGGTCGGCGAGGTCAGAGTGACCGAGCCGTCGTCAACGTCGCTGTTGCAGCCATTGGCGCTACTGTTATCAGTAAGATAGCACTGACCTGAACCATCCGCATCGGTCGGCGGGTCGCCGCGATTACATGCGACGGGGATGCCTCGTCCCCATTGACCATCACCAGCGTTGCTGGTCGCGGACCAGCCGAGGTTGGCCTCAAAGTCGTCTTGGAACGTCACGACGAGTTCGACCGCGCTCAGGGCCGTGAACGATCCTGTGGACGGTTCGTTGACCTGCAAGCCGTCGGTCGTTTCGGCGCTGAAGAAGTAGTCGACTTCCGTGCCGCAATCGGAGGCGGGGAAGACCGCGACGTAGACGTTGGGCTCGCTCTGATCCATGGGGATCTCGACAAACCCGCCCCCGGTGTTCACGTGCAGCACACCGGTCCCGGGCTCGGGATCCTGCGTGTTCGCGAGGACCTCGACCGACACGGTGGTTCCGCCGCCTGGCGCCACCATCTCCGGCAACCCGTCGGGAAACACGAAGGACAACAACCCAAGCGCCGGCGCGTCCATGTTGTGAGCGCCGAAACCGGCCGCGATCTCAGGGTAGTGCGGCGTGCCGTTGAGGATGTCATCATCGTCGTCGTCGAGCGTCAAGTAATCGATCGTGATGCTCGGAGCGATGCCCGAGCCGTTGTGCAGCAATATCGCGTTGACGGCCAGGTTCGAGAGGATCTCCAGGTAGGTATCGGGATTGGTCGCCAGCAGCTCGTTGCGGGTGCTCCAAACGCAACCGGAGAGCAACTGGCCACAAGCGTGAATCTCGCTTCCGCAGGAGGAGCAGCCGACCTGCTGATACTGACAGTTGTTATTCGCGTTTCGCAACGGCGAGTTGCAGTTGCCGAAGAAGCCGAGAGCGAGCAACGGCTGATCGGTGATGAGAACGCCCATGACGTCGCCCATGCCTTCGCCGTACGCCCCTTGGCCGCTGCCGCCCACGTTCACCAGATGGTGCGCGTACTCGTGGTGGACGATCGTCGAGTTGGCGGTGTTGGGGCATCCGCCCCCCGCCCGGAAGAAGTTGATCGACGTGCCGTTGTAGAATGCGTTGCACGTGCTGCTGATGTTCACGTTGACGGTGAAACTGGCCTGGTTGGCGATCACCGGATAAGCCGGGTTGAAGCCGAGCGTGAAATCGCGAATGATGTTCGACTCGACGTACGCATTCACTTCGGCCCGTATGAACTCGCTGGCGTTGCTCGCATTGTGCACGAAGTCCGCCGGACCGGGCGGGATCACGTTCTGGCTCAGCACGGTGTCGGCGCCGGCTTCGTTAAAGACGCGAAACCATTGACCCCATACGCGCGACTCTACTGTGACTGACCCGCTGCCCCCGTTGGGAATAACGAAGTCGCCGTTCTCGTCGGCGAACACGGTGTTGCCGCCGACGATATTCACTCGAGCATACGGCATGGCCTCAAGCGCTTCGGGATCACAAATGTCCGCGCCAAACCCCTGGGTCGCTAGGCCGCTGACGTTCCCCTCCACGTCTATATCGAGAATCTGATCCTCCTGATAGAGAATCTCACCGGTCTCGGCATCAACCAAGAACAACCATTTCTGGTACGTCTGCGGATCCGCCGTAGTACCGGTCGAGGCGATGTACTGAACCGCCAGCCTCGGCTGGACCACCATGTCGTCGACACCGGCCCAGATCACCAATGCCGGGTCAGTCAACTCGGCCTCATCCCCAAGCTGGGCTTGAGCCGGCCGTTGAGCGATGTCCATGTTCACGCGCGCCGCCGCCTTCGCGTTGACGGCAAAACCACCCAAGTCGCGCAGGTCCGCCCCCGCCAACACCAACGGATAGCCTGCCTCGTTGCGAACCAGCAGCGTCAACCGTGACCGGAAAACCCGAATCCCGCCTTCGGTCTGCGTGTAGTACACGCCCGTGAACTTGTACGTATCCGTTTCACGGTCGTACATGATCGGCTGAACGTGCCGACCATCCGGGAACGGGCCCACCGGAATCAGGTTCGCCGGCGCCACCCCGAACATTCGCGCATGATTCTGCACGAACTGCTCGGCGCTATCGATCGCATCCACGCCGTGCGAGAACGCCTGGCCGTACACGCGCGTGATTCGACTCCCCCGCTCATAGAAAGCCGTCCGGGGGTTGGCCGCGGTGAATAGGCTGATCGCCTCAGCCTCAGTGAGCGCTTGGTCCAGCGGACCGGGGGCCGTGAAGGGAAAAGCGGCCGCAGCCACCGCAAAGAGAAATACCCCCCCCACGCCGATAACGGCAGATCTGGGGTAAGTCATCGTGTTCTCAACCTCGTTGTTGTGTGATTTAGGGCCCGAACTCCGTCATGGGCGCCGAACCAACGCGGTCCGACGTCCGTCCTTCGCTATCCGTCAAAACAGCATTTCGTCTATGATGGTCGAAAATCCGGCCCAGCACAAGGCCTGATGGCGAAAAAGGACATGTAAGGCGACCAGATCAGGGTGGCCGCCCCCCCAATCACGCTGGATTCCGCGCCGTTGCGCTGCGATCCGCCGTCGGCGGCCAGTAGTTGTCGCCCACTCATGAGCACCCTATGTTCACAGTTCTCCCAGATACCCGCCGGGCCCGACGATGGCTTCCCACAAACCTAAACAATCCAGCGAAGCCAAAATCGAGAATCGCAAGGCTCGGTATCAATACCACATCCAGGACACGCTCGAATGTGGCATCAAGCTCATCGGCACCGAAGTCCGCTCCGTCCGCAACGGGCAGGTGAGCCTGGCCGAGGGATATATCCGAGCCACCGAGGTTCCGCCCACCCTGACGCTGCACGGCGTTCACATCGCTGAGTATGCCCCCGCCGGCCCGCTCCAGCACAACCCCACTCGGGTTCGAACCTTGCTCGCCCACCGCCGGGAGATCCGAAAGCTCGCCGACCGGACGCGCGAAAAAGGCGTGACGATCCTCCCGCTCAAGATGTACTTCCTCCGCGGTCGCGCCAAGCTCTTGATCGGGATCGCCCGGGGCAAGCGCCGCGCCGACAAGCGAGACGATCTCGCCAAGCGACAGGCCAAACGCGATATCGACCGCGCCATGTCCCAACGACTCCGCAAACGCGGATAACGTAGCCGCCATTCTCAACTTTCGGCGGCGCAGGGAAAAGAAAAAAAAGAAAAGGAAAAAAGAAAAAAAAGAAAAGGGGACAGGCTACTTTACTAGTAAAGTAGCCTGTCCCCTTTTTCTCACCTTTTTCTCAACTTTCGGCGGCGCAGCGCACGCGCAGATGCGCTGCGACGATGCGGATGGTCTCGTATGAAACCTGCTCGTCCAGATGCTCGAAGATCGGGCGCAACGCGTCCATCCCCACCGCATCGATCGCCGCCGAGACTGTGTCATACGTTCGTTGATCGACCCACGTCGCAACACTAGACGGTTTGTGCACCTCGATGTATTGCTCGAGATAGCCGGACACCGTGCTTTGGGCTCGCTTGGTCGCCGCCGCCGCCACGTCAATCGTCGCACCGTCGCTGAACATCTTCATCGCCTTGTCCCGCTGCGGGTTCGGCCGGCTGTTCTTGGGCACCACAATGGCCGGTCCGCTTAGACCGGTCCCCGCCTGATCCATCTCCAATTCATTTTCCGCGCAGTAGGTAACGATCGCGGCCAGGAATCGCGGCCCCAGATCAGCGAGCTTCTTCTCACCCACGCCGTGAACGTCTCGAAAGGTCTGCGGTGTGCTTGGACGAATACGCGCCATTGATCGAAGCGTCGCATCGCCGAAAATCACATAGGCCGGCACCGCGCGCTCCTGCGCGATCTCTTTTCGTACATTCCGCAACGCTTCAAACAATCCACGATCAACCCCCTCCCACGAATCCCCCGCCGCTTGCGGCTTCGCGCCTCCCCCCACCTGCGGATCAACCAACTGCACTTCCTCTTCACCCCGCAGCACCGCCCCTGCGGATTTGCTCGGCGCAAGCACCGGACGGTCGCCGCCCGTACGATCAATCAGCTCCAAATCAATGAGCTGATACACGAGATTCAGAACAACCTTCTCTCCAAGGTCTTTGAGCAATCCATACGTGCTCAGTTGATCGTGCCTCCACTTGCGGATCGCTTCGGTGTTCGCGCCCCGCAAGATGCCGGCAGTATGTACGACACCCATGCGCTGATCCATCAAATCCAGCCGCGCGACACACGAGAGTATCTTGCGGGCGATCGCGGTCGAATCGGCCATGGACTCGACCTCGCCCAGGCACACATCGCACGCTTTGCAGTCGGGCGATTCGTACGCCTGTCCGAAATATTGCGACAGCGCTCGATGGCGACATTGCAACGTGCTGCACAATCCCTGCATGTGACCCAGTAGCTCCGATTGGGCGGCGACGATCGCTTGGGAATCCGCGTCCTCAGCTTCTTCGGCACTGCGCTCAAACAGGCGCGTCCATTTCAGGAAATCGGCTGCGGAATACAACATCACACACTCAGCCTCCAGGCCGTCACGTCCGGCCCGCCCCGTCTCCTGTTGATAGTGCTCGACCGACTTGGGCATCGCTGCGTGAATAACGCAGCGCACGTTCGAGCGATCGATCCCCATGCCGAAGGCGACGGTGGCGACGATCACGTCGAGCCGGTCGGCCGCAAACTCGTCCTGTGTGTTGCGCCGTTGATTCCTGTCCATTCCCGCGTGGTAGGCCGCCGCGTTGATCCCGTTGGCATTCAACACCGACGCCAAGGTCTCCGTGTCGTTGCGCGAGATGCAATACACGATCACCGCTTCCTGCGGATGCCTGCGGATCACCTCGATGACTTGCGCGTATAAATCGACCCGAGGCAGGATTCGATAGCTCAGGTTCGCCCGATCGAAGTTCCCCACCAACACCTCGGGGTCGTCGAGCTTCAGTTGCTCGATGATGTCGCTGCGGACGCGCGGCGTCGCGGTGGCGGTGTAGGCATGAACACTCACGGCGCCGAAGCGCTGCTTGAGCATGGCCAGTTGGCGATACTCCGGGCGAAAGTCGTGCCCCCAGTGGCTGATGCAGTGCGCCTCGTCGATGGCGAACGCCGTCACGCCCAGCCGTTTGACCAGGTCGATGAACGATGCCGTGACCAGGCGCTCCGGCGAAACGAACAGCAACCGCACTTCCCCTGCGTTGAGTCGATCGAAGACGACACGTTTTTCGGATGCGTCAAGATTGCTGTGGATCGCCTC
>JADFNO010000133.1 GCA_022563315.1 Planctomycetota bacterium
AGCCGTCCCGATTTCATCGGGAGTAACCCGCGGAGGCGCTCGCACACGATCATCCGACCATGAAGCGCGCAACGTTCCGCATTGTGTTCTTCCTCCTCCTCGGCGCAATCATCAACGTCGCCGTCGCATGGGGGTGTGCCGCATGGTCAACACGCCCGCCCGATCAGAGCCCGGAAGACTTTTTTCCCACTCTCAAGTACTGGGGTGAATTTGACGCCGATCGGACTCTCTTGGAAGGCCTCGGTTGGAATGGTAGGAAGGAAACTCCCGATGCTGAGTACATTCTGTTCGCCATGGCGTCTGCTGCACCTGGCCTCGTGTATCGAGAGCTTGCAGAGTCTTCACGCTCCAAGGATCCGAACTTCGAAGGCTATGTTATCTCCACTGATGTTGCGTATGAGACCCTTGCCGGTTGGCCGTATCTGGCGCTGCGTGGCGTGCGATGGAACCAAGCTCAACGAGGTGAGCCGGACCGTTGGGTAGACCACATGTTGATTGAGACACCTTTGCAGGCAGATATTTTATCAGGGCGTGATAGTCGCTCTTTACCATTTCGCCCCATCTGGCCGGGCTTTGCGATCAACACCATCCTCTATGCGTTCCTGGGCTGGTTATTAGTCAGCGCCCTATTCCAACTACGCCGTTCTATTCGACGCAAGCATGGGGCCTGCATCAAATGCGCCTACGACCTCCGCCACGCTGATCACCTCGTTTGCCCGGAATGTGGTGCGACGCCCTAGACTACTGGACCTATGAAGTGCTGTGGCGGTCGTATCATCGTTTGTCTTTGCCTGGGCGCGATCACCACGATTGCGGTGGCGTGGATGCTAGCGTGCTTCGCTCAGCCAGAGCTACACAAGACCGCAGGATTGGATGGCTGGATCGTCTCCTCTCGGCAAGTCTGGTGCGAAGCGGATTCGACAGTTTGGTTAGTCACGTTGCATATAGCGCCGGGCGCACTGCAACTCGACTCAAAGCCTCTGAGGACGAACGCAGATCGCTCCGTCTGGTTGGCGGCGATCGATCCAGAGGTGCTGGCGGATGAGGGCGTGCCGCGATGGAGTAATCTTCTTCGCCGTCGCTTCGACTCGATCGATCCTCAAACGCAAAGAACGGATCAGGTCCGTGGCTGGCCGATGCTGGCGCTCTATTCCACGACGTTCGTAAACAATGGGGGTAACTGGTTTCTGGATTCGAAACCAAGGACGGTGACGACGACCGGCGCGATCAAACTCCAAACGGTGTGGCCGGATGGGCCCGATCGACTTCTCCCGCTGCAACCGTTGTTGCTAGGTTTCGTCGTTGATTGCTTGTTCTATGGATCGGCCTGGTTTGTCCTCGCGTCGCTGCCGATCGGGTTGCGGCATCTCATCCGCCGCTGGCGTGGGGTTTGTCGACGTTGCGGCTACGACCTCCGCCACGCTGATCACCTCGTTTGCCCGGAATGTGGTGCGCCGACCTAGACTGATGGTTCGATGAAGCGCGCAACGGCCCGCATTGTGTTGTTCCTGCTCCTCGGCGCAATCATCAACGTTGCCGTCGCATGGGGGTGTGTCGTCGCCGTCCCGATCGCCTTACGGCCCGCAGAAATCACGATTCAGGAATTGAGCGCCGACTATCAGCAAGTGCAATGCGTTCAGCGAGCGTTCGGTCGAACCCGCGAGACCTGGGGTGAACGGTACGCCTTGCCGGTGGTGATCGATTCCGGGTCCCCGTTCGGACAGCGCCCCGCGGTTAGCTCGTGGGAACGGACAGGCTGGCCTATGCGGGCGCTTTATTGCAGTACTTCAGCGCATGAGTTGGCCTATACAACGGACGGTGGCGAGGTTCTTGCCGCCGGCAGCGAAGGTAAAATCGACCAAGGCATTGAATTGAGTCCCGAACGGTTTGCCGTGTCATCGTCACCGTTGCGCGTCTCGACGTGGCGAGCGCTACCCCTTCGCCCCCTCTGGCCGGGGTTTGCGGTCAATACGATCATCTACGCTGTGATTCTGTGGCTACTGACATTCTGCCCATTTACTCTGCGCCGTTGCATTCGGCGCAAACACGGGCAATGCACCAAATGCGGCCACGACCTTCGCGGCGCTGATCACCCCGCCTGCCCGGAATGTGGGCATGGACGAGAGTGCGCATGATTGCCAAATACAATCGCCGCAGTTTCCATTGGGGAGTACCCGGCCTGATCTTGCAGGGTGTGGGACCAATTCTGTTCATGACGTGGGAAGGCGAGGCGATCGTGTTCGTATGCTCAAGCCTAGCCCTACTTGGCCTTGTCTTGCTCATGATCGGGTTCGGATACTATGTTAGAGCGAAAGAGCAGAATCCTGCCTGGGCAGGGATGGCGTTATTCTCGTGGCTTGGGATATTTGTGCTCGCTCGATTGCCCGATCGACATCAACGATCAATAGATCGCATGAACAATGGACTTTGTCCCACCTGCGCCTATGACCTTCGCGGCGATTTCTCCGTCGGCTGCCCGGAATGTGGCTGGCAGCGCGGTGACAGGCACAACGCCAGCGGATATTCATCCGCAGCTAGGAATGACTGAGGACGACACATCTCGACGGCGGCGAAAAACTGATAGCCGCGGGTGTATACCCGCGGGCGGTTTCGCACAACGCCTGCGGATATTCATCCGCAGCTAGGAGTGATTGAGGACAACACATCACGATGAAAGCGACAAACTGATAGCCGCGGGTGCATACCCGCGGGCGATTTCCGAACGTAAACTATAGGCGATGAAGCGATCGACCAAACGTCGTCTGTTTGTCGCGGTGCTCCTTTCTATCTGTGCGGGCGTCATCGTGGCGGTCAGCATCATTCGCCCCGACTGGTTTCTGCTGGCCGTTTTGGCGGTGGCGCTAGTACTGTTTGTCGCAGCCATGGCAACTTTTGCCTCTTTGCTCAGTTTCATCGAATGGGTGATCTGGCCGCGCGGGGTGCGAGGCGCTGACGCTCGAGGAAACGACATCGAGCTACGCGATATCAAGAAGATGCCGTCGGGAGACGAAATTACGAAGCAAATGCTGGCCTGCGGAAGGAAGCGGGTGAGGTTCGTGGCTCCGTCCGGCTGGAGACCATGGTTCCTTCTACTGTGGTCGCTCGCCATAACGGGCTACTTGTCTCTCTTCTTCTTCGGTGTGAGTCTGCCGTCGTGGTCTGGGTGGATGATAACTTGCATTATCGTTCCGGGCGGAATTCTCTTGACCCGAGTATGCCGTACCTTGGGATTGGAGATGCAAGCGAGCAGTCTCCTTGCGATTGACCGGTGTGCATCGTGCGGCTACCAGCTGTGCAAACTGCCAGTTGAAGTCGATAGCTGCACGATCTGTCCAGAATGTGGAGCCGCATGGAAGCTGCATCGTTGTCCGGGTTGCGGGCATGATCTTGGCGTGGATGATTCGCAAGAATGCCCCGAATGCGGCTGGAAGCGCGGTGACAGGCACAACGCCTGCGGATATTCATCCGCAGCTAGGAATGACTGAGGACAACTCTTCACGATGAAGGCGACAAACTGATAGCTGCGGGTGCATACCCGCGGGCGACTTCGCACTTTTCCTCACAACGTGCCTAAAACCCGACACTGCGATACCATGCCCCCGGAATATGGCCACCGGACAAACTCAACCAAAGACCCTTTACCTCATCGACGGCCATGCGCAGTTCTTTCGCGCCTATCACGCTATTCGCTCCGGCATGACCAGCCCCGTCACCCAGGAGCCGACCAACCTGACTTTCGGGTTCGTCGGCATCCTGCTCAAACTGCTTCGCGATTACAAGCCTGACTACCTGGCCGTGGTCATCGACGTCAGCGGCGATCGGGAATCGTTCCGTAGCGAGCTGTACCCCGAGTACAAAGCCAATCGCGATCCCGCGCCGGACGATTTTCATCCGCAGGTCCAGCGCTGTTTGGAAATCCTTGACCTCATGAACGTGCCCGTGCTCGGCATGGAAGGTGTCGAAGCGGACGATGTCATCGCCACCCTCGTCAAACAACTTCCGCGCAAACACAAACACCTCAACATACGCATCATCTCACGCGATAAGGACCTGTCGCAGCTCATCACCGATCGCGTCGAGCTGTTTGATATCCACAAGGACGAACTCGTTACGCCTGATGTTGTATTCAAGACTGAAGGCGTGAAGCCCGAGAACGTGCGCGACATACTTGCCCTGATGGGCGATCCAACCGACAACGTGCCGGGCGTCCCGGGGATCGGTCCCAAAACGGCGGCGCAACTCATCCTTCGATACGGCTCCCTCGACGAACTGCTCCTACATCTCGATGAGATCAAAGGCAAACGCCGCGAGAATCTTGAGGCCTCGCGCGAAATACTGGCGTTGAGTACAGCCTTGGTCAGTCTCAAAGACGATCTTGATATTGCGTTGGAACTCAGCACCGCTCAAAACGATCCGGCTAAGATAGCGGTCGATCGACTCGGCGCCCTGTTTCGCGAACTGGGATTCAATCGCCACCAAACTGATCTGCAACGCTTGGTTGCGAGCGGTGGGGGCGCTTCGCCGAAGGCTGAGCCGGCTGTTGGGTTTGACGAGCAACTGTTTGGCGCACCAAGCGCTGCCGCGCCAAGCACGCCCAGTGGTCAATACGAATCAATTACAACAACCCAGCAGCTCGATTCGTTTCTAAAACGCGCCGAAGAGGCCGGCGTATTCGCCATTGACACGGAGACCGATAGCCTGTCGACGCGCAGCGCCAACCTGTGCGGCGTATCAATCTCGATCGAGCCCGGCACCGGCGTGTACATTCCCACGCGATCACCCGAGCCGAACAAACATCTTGATACCGAGACGGTCGTTACCCATCTTCGGCCATTGCTCGAAGACGCCTCGATCAAGAAGATCGGCCACAACCTCAAGTTTGATATGAACGTTCTGCGGCGTCACGGCATTCGACTGGCGGGCGCTTCGTTTGACACGATGATCGCCAGCTATGTCATCGATGCGTCGCGCTCCAGCCACAAGATGGACGTGCTGGCTTTGGCGCTGCTTGATTACGTGTGCACGCCGATCACCGATCTCATCGGTTCGGGGAAGAAGCAGCGAACCTTCGACACGGTTCCGTTGGAGCAAGCGGTCCCATATGCAGCTGAAGATGCGGATATCACGCTGCGATTGCGCGACGTGCTCGCGCCGAAGCTTGAGGCAATGAATCTGCAGGCATTGTTCGATGATCTGGAGATGCCGTTGGTAGAAGTGCTCGCGGAGCTGGAGTGGAACGGCATTCGTATTGACCCGGATGAATTGGATCGCCAGCGAGAGCACTTGGTCGAGCGGATCGACGAATTACGGCAACAGATCAGCGACGCGGCGCCGCATCCATTCAACCCCGATTCACCCAAGCAAGTCGCCGTAGCCTTGTTTAATAAGGCGGGCTCTGATCCACCCGGGCTTGGCCTGAAAGTAATCAAGCGAGGCAAGACCGGCCCGTCGACGGATCAAGAGGTATTGGAGAAACTCTCGGCCGACCCTGATGTAGAGAGCGATGTTCCGCAACTGATTGTTGCCTATCGGCAGCTCACGAAGCTCGTAAACACCTATCTCGTTGCGCTCAAGGAGGCGATCAACCCCGAGACCGGGCGCGTTCATGCCTCGTTCAATCAAACCGTCGCCGCAACGGGCCGGCTCAGTTCATCGAATCCAAACCTGCAGAACATTCCGATCCGAACGGAAGTGGGGCGGGAGATTCGTCGAGCGTTCGTCGCCGCCCCCGGAAATGTGCTTGTCAGCGCGGACTATTCACAGATCGAATTGCGACTACTCGCCCATCTGTCGGAGGACGAAACGTTGATCGCGGCTTTTGAGCGCGGCGAGGACATTCATACCACCGTCGCTGCGGATGTCTTCGGCGTCAATCCGAACGATGTTACCGCCAGGCAGCGCGATTCCGCCAAGATGATCAACTTCGGGATCGTCTACGGCATCACGCCGTTCGGATTATCAAGACGACTCGGAAGCGAAGTGTCAATCGAGGAGGCGGCTGAGATCATCAACGGCTACAAATCGCGATTCGCGGGCATCGATAAGTTCCTTCAACGATGCGTCGATAAGGCGCGAACGCACGGCTACGTCGAAACGATGCGCAAGCGCCGTCGCGCCATTCCACAAATCGACGCGAGTAACCCGCAGCAGCGTGCATTGGGTGAGCGCATGGCGATCAACAGTGTTGTGCAGGGGAGCGCCGCTGATCTGATCAAACTGGCAATGATCGACCTGTATCACCGTCTGCCGGAGGCGTTTCCCAAGGTGCGGATGCTGCTGCAAATCCATGATGAGCTGGTGTTCGAGGCCCCAGCTGAGGAAGACGCGAAGGTCCAGGCTCTTGTCCGACTACGAATGGAGTCGGCCATGGAGTTGCGGGTCCCGCTGGTGGTGCAGACCGCATCTTCCACGAACTGGATCGACGCGAAATGAGGTTTCTTGACCAACTAGCCGATGGTGATAAAGTATCGGCGTCCATTTGGACCCCCTCGGGGCGGTAGCTCAATTGGATAGAGTCCCGGACTGTCGATCCGGTGGTTGCGGGTTCGAGTCCCGTCCGCCCCGCTTTCGCACCCCGCTTCACGCGGGGTTTTCTTTGCGCACAATTGGCGATACTGACGGAGGATTGCGCGCATTACCGACTTGCGTAGTACGCGTCGGTGTCTGTGAACCATCATGCGCCGAGATGACCGCTTCGGCCCCCTGAGCGTTGAGCCAGGTGTTGCACGCCGCGGCGCCCTCGGCGCCGGTCGCGCGGCGTTCATCGACGTCCTCGGTCAATGACGGGAGCGCCTCGAGCGCTCGGGATTGCCAGCCAGTCCGACGTGGGCGTAGCGGTCGATCGTAAGCGTGATCGTTGAATGAGAAGAATAAAGTGTCAGAAGAATAAGAGAAGAATAAGGTTTCAGGATGATGTTCCTGGCCGCAAGGGTTCGAAAAACTCATCGTGACACCTTGTGCCCTGACACCTTGTGCCCATCAGTCGACGAGGATATCGATGCCCTCGATATTGGCTTTGTCCGGAGAGACGGCCTGTCCATCTATACTGACTGGTACCAACTTCATCGAGACCTCTTCTCCCGACTTCCCTTGTTCCGCGAGCGTCCTGGATATGTCGAGCTCCAGGTCGAATCGTTGGTTGGGGCGTCGCTTCATTTCCATCGGCGCTTCGATGCCCGCGGTCATCCCGAACATGCCGAGCGAACCGGCGAAGCGCGGGTTGCCCAGCGTAGGCGTTTTCACGGAAGGCTCCGGCTCATTGATGAAGACGCGTATTTCCATCGAGCGAACCGGCATCCTGTCGCTCTTCAAGACTAGCTTGGCCGATCTGATCTCCATCTTGAACCAATGCGGATCGAGGCGAAATTTAAAGATGTCCCACCAGTTGGGGAGGACGTAGCAGAAGTTCGTGTACCTGTACCCCAGCTGATCGGTCGTGGCGAAATCCGCACCAGTCTTCCAGTCGCTGCTGTAGGGTTTGTTGAAGGGATCGAGCTCGAGCGAGGCCTCGTCGGCGGGCAAAGAACCCGGATGTGTGTTCTGCCATTGGGCCCAAATGCGATCGACGTTGGAGTGGTTGAGAAAGAAGATCGGGTCGAAGCCAGCGTAGGGAACTGATCCCATCTGACCTCCCACGGTGACGTGAACGAGGCCGTGCGGTCCGGATAGGCTGCTTTGAAAGATGCTGAAGGTCGCCTTGTTCAAGGCGTTCTGCGCCCCCGTCGCCGCATTGTCGAAGGGGGTCGTGTCGATGGCGCTGCTTCGTGCGGTCATTCCTCCACCGGCAAAGGCGGGCAGCGGACCGGCGTACAACGGGTTCGGCACCGTGTCTCCGTCGCGGTTGACGTAGGTCGCAGTCGAGCAAGCCGAGGGGACGCCGGTGCTCGGTCCGGAGGACCAGTCCCAGAAAGGCAACGATATGCTTTGGTTGCAACAACATTGAAGGGCTTTCTCGAAAACTTCCATGTAGGCGCGGTGCCATGTCAGGAAGCCCGGAAAGCCGTGTATGCAGTAGCTCGGCCACGGCTGTCCATGCAGCCCCGCGATCTTTTCAAAGCTGTTCTCGTCCTCTGGCGGCAATTCGAACATGGCTGCCAAGGCTTCGCGCAGGTCATGGAGTTGATTGCTCGTGAGGCAATCGATGTTTCGGCGATAACGAATACCGCTCATTTGTCTTCTCCTCTGCTAATGCAAATAATCTTATCTCCGACATTTCCCATGTGACCTTCGCCCGGCTCCACCGCCGAGCATTCCGCGCATGGGCGTAACGCTCCCCCCGGAATCCCAAGTTCCAGTCGGTTGCTTCTAGGATAACTGTTTTGGACGTTGACGGTAGTCAACTAACTCGCTGTCAACGATCTATCTAGGGTAAACCCTAGTTACCTAGCTATTCCCCTTGTATGGGAATTGGCAGCATCCAGGGAAGAAAACGGGCGAGGTACATGTTCTGGAGCGGGGGCCGGTGTGTGTCGATCGACCCGGCTCGCGCGCGCCGGCGAGTCGCAGCGGGGCCGCAGATCTGTGGCGAGCCGGGGCGTGTCGGGCCGGTGGACGCGGCATACAGATGGCGCTCGGATGCACCGTGAGTTCCGGCGTCCACCGGGTTGACACAACCCGGGTCGTGACCGTTGTCTGTCCTGCTAGGTTGGGCGTCTGTGTCGGGCGCCGGAGGAGGCGGTGGCGCCTTGGGCGTCGGTGCTCGTGAGCTGGGCAACCGGGGTTGTGGCGAGCGGCCTGAACCGAGCCTGGAAGAATCGAAGGAACTTCGGCTCGAAGGTCATCTCCAATCCGGTGATCCAACGGCGGTGGTCGTAGACCTCGATCACGGACTCCGCCACAACGTCCATGTGCGCCTGGGTGTACACACGCCGGGGAATCGTCATTCGAACGAGTTCAAGCTCGGACCCGTAGTTTCGGCCGGACTTCGGATCACGACCGGCCGAGACAATGCCGCGCTCCATGGTTCGCACGCCGGAGTCAAGGTAAATCTCCGCCGCGAGGGCCTGGGCGGGAAAGACCTCCGGGGAAAGATGCCCCACGAATCGCTTGGCGTCGAGGAACACGCCGTGCGTTCCGATCGGCTTGACGATGGGGATCCCGGCTTCTTCGAGTAGTCGGCCGAGATAGTACACCTGCCCGACGCGGGCCTTGATGTGTTCAAGATCGACGCATTCGCGGATACCGACGGCCATCGCCTCCATGTCGCGCCCCGCCAGTCCGCCATACGTGTGCAGTCCTTCGTAGACGACCACCATGTTGCGAGCTTGCTCAGCGAACTCATCGTCGTTGGCGGCGAGGAAACCGCCGATGTTGACGAGATTGTCCTTCTTGGAGCTCATCGTGCACATGTCGGTAAGGTCGCAGATTTCCCGAACGATCTCGGCGATCGAGCGGTCGGCATACCCCGGCTCATTGTTGTGGATCATGTAGGCGTTTTCGACACAGCGGGTGGCGTCATGGACGATGCGGATGCCTTGCCGACGCGCGAGCGCCGAGACCGCCTTGAGGTTCTGCAACGAGAGTGGCTGCCCGCCGCACATGTTGACGGCTGTTGCAATACAAATATAGGGGATGCGGTGAGCACCGAAGTTGTCGATCACGGCCTGGAGCTTGTCCAGATCGACGTTGCCCTTGAACGGATGCTCGTTCTGCGGATCATTCGCTTCGTCGATAATGACATCGACGAACGATGCCCCGGCCAATTCCTGGTGCAGCCGCGTCGTCGTGAAGTACATGTTGCCGGGGATGATGTCACCGGGCTTGATCAAAAGTTGACTGAGGATGTGTTCCGCCGCTCGACCTTGGTGGGTGGGAATCAGGTGTTTGTAGCCATAGATTTCGCGTACAGCGTCTTGAAGGTGAAAAAAGCTTCGGCTGCCGGCATAGGCTTCATCGCCGATCATGAGCGCGGCCCATTGGCGGTCGCTCATGGCGTTGGTGCCGCTGTCAGTGAGCAGGTCGATGTATACGTCGTCCGAGCGGAGCAGGAACGTATTGAACCCGGCCTGCTCCAGCGCCGCCGCTCGCCCGGGCCGGTCGAGCATCGACAGGCTTTCCACCACCTTGATCTTGAACGGCTCCGCCCACGGTCGTTTGCGCGCACTCATTGTCCGCTCACTCTCGCCCCCGGACGGGCCCCCGCCCCCGGAGAGGCTCCATTATGGTCCACGATCAATAAATCGGATAACATCATCCACAAATGTTAGCATCGGCCGGTGGTCCGGTCAACACCCACGCTCAGTCCACGCCGATCTCTCCCAGCCGCACATGAATATGTGCGGGCGCCCGCGGATATGTCCCGGCGCGCCGGGACGGCTGGTACGACTGACCTCGTCGAACATTACGAACACAGGACTCAATAAACGATGAAGACGATCATTGAGCCGTTCCGAATCAAGTCCGTCGAGCCGATTCGAATGACCACGCCTCGACAGCGCCGCCAGTATCTTCGCCAAGCCGGCTACAACCTCTTCCGCATACCGGCTGCGCACGTGATCATTGATCTTCTGACGGACTCCGGCACGGGGGCGATGAGCAGCGAGCAGTGGGCCGGCATTATGCGCGGCGACGAGTCGT
>JADFNO010000134.1 GCA_022563315.1 Planctomycetota bacterium
CAACGGTGCAATCGCCGTCGAGATCGGCCGGACGGTCATCGCAGTCCGCGCACCGTCCCCAGTTGGCCAGCAGAATCAGCAGGTCGCTGTCGCCGACCGATCCTTCGCCCTCCAGGCCGAAGGCGACGACGGGCCCGAATATGGCAAGGGCGGTGTGTGCCTGGTTCATGATGACATCAAGTATGAGCACACTGGCCGGCTGCGGGACGCCGTCAAGCCTCCAGCGGTCGAAGGGGTTACCGCTGGGCATGATGGCGGGGGCGGTTAGCGTCACCGCTTGGTTATAGGGGTAGAACCGCACAAACTCGGCGGTGCCGTCCTCGTCGCCCAGCACGTCCGCGATGTCGAGATCGATGGCCGCGCCATCCGGGCTGGACTGCACGGTAAGCTGGCGGAAGATTCCGCGAGCGACGAACGCCTCGGCCAGCGTGAGTCGATTGGCGCCGGCGAAGTGGACCCCATCGGCTGCGAGCACCGCCTCAGCGTTATCGACGAAGTCGGGATCGGCCATCATGAGCTGGAAATGGCTCTCTAAGACGAGGGTATCCGTGGTCGCTTTGCCGAGGAGATGGAAGATATCCCACAGCGCGCCGGACCAGATCTCGCCGTCTGCATGGATGAGGTTGACCATATCGTCGGGATAGATCTTGCTGTTGGCCAGATTGCGGAGGCCGTCTGGAGGGGCATCCCACTCGGCAAAGAGGGCGGGGTTGAAGCCGCTGGCCTCGTTCTGGGCGTTGAAGGTACTGCAGGCCCAATAGTCACCGAAGCCCTCGCCGATGGCACCAGTTTCGTCGCCGAAGCCGTTGTCGTTGGGGCCACCAAAGAAGGTTGGCCTCTGATTGTCCTGAATGGAGTGCCCGTACTCGTGGATGATGACGTCGGCATCCTCGGCATCATCGGTTCCGCCGTCGCCGAAGCCCAGGTGTCCGGTGCCCATGCCGTCGCCGATGTAAAAGGAGTTGTCTTCCTCGATGTTGTGCGGATCGACCTCAATCTGCCGATTGTTGACGCTGGTGAAGCCGAGCCCCTGGATGTACAACTGATTGCGGGTGATGTGGTCGTAGGCCATGACCGCTTCGAACGCGTCACAATCACGTATGTACGGGAAGTCATCGTTACGGGAGGTGGGCGGGGTGAACGGGATGCCGGTCAAGCCCGGGGGCGCGGGTATGTCCGCGATCTGGCAGTAGTCACCGGTCAGCTGCCAGGGGTCTCCTGGGGTCGGGGTGTCGAGGTTGGTCAGGTTCACCGCCGTGTAGGCGTCACAGGGTACGGCGGCATTTATATCGTCCTCATCTGTAAGCGTGTCGTCGTTGAGGGCGGTGATAGGATTCGGGTCGAACCCGAGCGTCGGCGATCCGATCGTGAACGTGAACCATCCCCACGACGGGTAGACAAACCCCGTGTCGATGGCCGCGGCTAAGAAGACTTCCAGGCTGGAGTCAGGCTCCTGGAACAGGACGGGCGCGACGGTGCCCGTGAGATGGCATTGCATACCATCGGCGGAGTTCTCTCCCCCGAACCACCACGTATACCCGGGCAGCCAAAGGCCGGTCGAATCCTCAGCGGTACTACAGAAGACGTCACCCAGTTGACCCCACACGCCAGGTGCGAAGATAGAGGTTTCGGAATTGATGTTGAAGAAGATGACGTCCCAAAAGCCGTTGACGTTGTTGTAGGAGTCCCACGAGTACAGGTCGTACGCGACGGTAATCCTGTAGCGGATGCAGGGGAGCAGCTGTATCTGTGCTCCCCGAAACCCCTCCAATTGGAAGCCGGTCTCCGGTCTGCCCACCGAGAGCTGGCCCAGGCCAACGGTCGAATGGTAGGGGTCGGGTGGGGTGCCCGCGGGCTCGACGGTCACGTCGGTCCCTGGCCCTGGCCCGAAGAACTCCCACTCCCGATCGCAGGGGCCGGGTGCGGGTCCGAACGACTCGGGCGGGCCGCCGATGGGGCCCCTGCTTTGTCTGGGTGTCGGGGGGTCGGGGGTGCGGGGGTCGTCCTGCTTTGAGGCGGGGTTATCAGTCTTGATGACCTGGCGATGTTGCAGGACCTCGCCGGTGACGGCGTCGATGGCGAATTCCCAGGGCAGGGTGAACTCGCCGCCTTGCCGGGACACCAGGTAGGCCAGCCGGCCCGCCCCGCGGGGATAGATCACAAGCTGCGCCTCGGTCCAGATCCAGATGGGATCCGGATTCGGCTCGTACCGGTGCTCAACGAGGCGAATGGCCTGGCGGCTCGTCAGCTTCGGTTCGACATCGACGTCCCGCACAGGCCATATCCTACCGCCGGTATCGCCGATGCGTCCGTCGGGATCGACCATGATCGTGAGGGCGGTGTTGGCGACATCAAGCTTCTTGTACTGCTGAACGAAGGTGACGCGATGATGAACGAAGGTGACGGGATGACCGCGCTTGAGCAGGCGGGTCTCGAAGTGCCGCAGCGTGAAGTGTTCATGGTCCAGGCCGTAGAGGGACTGATGGTCGGCAAGGAAGGCCTCGGCCGCCTCCCGGGGTGTTCCCGGGTAGGGCCGGGTCATTCCGCCGGAGATCTTGCGGGGAAGGCCCGTCTTGTCATCCCAGGAGACCCACCAGTTACCCTCATTGGCCTGCTTGAACCTTTCCCACGCCTGAAGCATCTGCTTGCGATCGGCGCGCGGTACGGGTGCGTCCTGCTCCTGCGGCTCGCTCTGGCTGTCCGGGGCAGGCGGGGGCGGGGGTGATTTGGAATGATCCTGGCCGTGCGCCTGGCCGGTCAACAGGGCCAGGGCGCAGGCACCGATGATCGGCCACGCGGCGAAGAAAACGGCCCCGAGCAGTCCGGAGAGTCTCAGAGAATGATGTATCGCGCGCATGAATAGACCTCCTTCATGCTTGAGGCCTCACGGCGGGTGCCTGCCATCCTGATGCAATCGCCCCCGGACGGCAGACGCCTCCGATCGGCCAGGCGGCAGTCTACCACAATTGCCGAGATAACAACCGGCCTTCCCGAGAAATCAGCCCGGGCGGCGTCCAGAGCGACCCACCGCAGGTGAGCGACGGGGTGCCGGGGGCCACCGACAGGGAGTTCCGGCGTGCCGGGGCGAGTCGTCGGTGCGGCAGCAAGAGCATCGTGAGATCGGCACGCACGACTCGTCCGCCTTCGGCTCCCTCGCTGTGCGTGGCACCCGCGCCGGGTTGTGCGAACCTCAGTGAGCCGGGTTGTGTCAAGTGAGGTGAACGCCCGAACTCACTGTGCATTCGAGCGCCATCTGCATACCGCGTCCACCGGGCCGACACGGCCCGGCTCACCGGAAGAGGCCGCGGCCGAGGACGGAGTGGCTCGCTTGGCAACGAAACTGATGCAAAAAGAAAAAGCGGCACTGATCCACCTCCCTCAGGATCAGTGCCGGATGAACAGTTTCCTTCGGATCGCAGCGCCTGCGCGCCCAAGCGTTCACTCGGCAACGACGACGATCTCGACGCGCCGGCTGTTGGCTTTCGATCCCAACGGCCGGTCCGGCCCGAAGCTGGCGAGCGAGATCCGCTTGCCGTCCACGTTCTTCGCGATCAAGAACTTGCGCACCGCATACGCGCGATCAAACCCAAGGTGATGGTTGCTTTTGTGGCCGCTCTTTCGGATGGGATCGGTATCGGTGTATCCCTCGATGCGCACCGGCCGTCCGTTGTAACTGGAGTTGAGCACGGAGGCGACGGCTTGGAGCGACTGCTTGGCGGTGCTCTTGAGCGACGTCTTGCCGGAGTCGAACAGCACGTCGCTTTGGACGGTCACCGTAATCTCGCCGTTGCTGAACGTAGCACTGACGCCGGCGATATTCTCGAACCCGGTCAGCGGTCGGCTGGGGCCTCGGGATCGTTCCGCCTCGTTCAGATCGCGCCTCAACTGCGCGATCTGCGATTGTCGCTCGCGAAGGTCTTGCTGGGCGTCCGTCAGCGCACCGTTCCGGCTCGAAAGCTGGGCGCGAAGGTTCTCGTTCTCCTCAGCGAGCAAGGCATTTTGCTCCGTGAGATCAGCGGTGCATCCGCTGAGCAACACGACCGCCCCCAACATGGCGAACAATTTCATCCTTGAAACACGCATCGCATACGTCCTTTTTTTCGTTTGGCCTCGCCAAACATCCATCGTTCGTCTCGAAAACTGAATTCCATTTCAGATTCAAGTGCTACGGTCCCGGCTGTATCGGCTGTTTCAGTCCTGGCTGGGGCGGCCCCAGACCCGGCGGCAAGTATGTGGTTTGGACCCAAATCACGACAGGCCGACACACGATCACAGCGAGCACGGCGACCGCGAGGTGCGGGCCAAACGGCAGCTCACGTCGCCCCCGCTTCAGCATCGCCGATAGTCCAATCGACAGAACCACCCACAGCAGGCCAGAAAACGGCGCGAGGAGGAAAATGAAGATCGGATCGACCCATCCCAGGACAGTCCCCACCGCCGCCAGCACATGAACATCGCCCAGTCCCATCGCCTCCTTCCCGAAAATGAACGAGAAGACAATCCGGATGCCCCAGATGATGCCCCCGCCCATCAGATAGCCCAACGCCGCCCCACCGACGGATTGGATGACCGTCGGCGGGGGATTCGACGGCAGCAGCCACCCGCCGACCAGGTAGCCCCCCACCAAGCCGACCAGGCACGGGGTGAGAAACACCAGCTCCACACCCATCTCTCGCCGCGCGTGGGGATAGTCGGCGATAACCTCGCCTTCCTTGGCGTACTGGTCGTAGTCAGCAAAGCTGTACCGCAGCACGCCCAGCTTCAGCAGCGTGGTCGACAGACCGATCCCGAGCATGCCGCCCAGCGCGACCGTGAACCATTGCCAATCGGTGACGACGATCGGCCAACCCGTCGCCACACGTGGCACCGGCGTTACGAACGGCTGGATGATCGCCGCCGCAAAGCCTACGACAATCACGACCATCGGAATCTGAATGGGGATCGTAAAGGTGCGGGCGTCGATAACGGTCATTGCCACCAGCGCCGCCAGCAGGATCAAATGCGCGATGAACATCGGCGAGGAGCGGAAAATTCCGTTGTAGTACCACCAGTCGCCGCCGATCGCTCCGAACCAACCCACGCAAGGGCCGGCGACGTAGTAAGCCAGATACAAGCCGAGAAACATCAAGGCCACGGTGAGCTCGATCAGGACGTACTGAAAACTGATACGGACCCGGCAATGCTTGCAGCGGCCGCCCACAAGAAACCAGCCGATGATCGGCAGGTTCTCCCGCCACGTGAGCCGTGCGCCGCAGGTCGGACAGCGGCTTGGGGGCGTGATGACGCTCATGCCCGCGGGGACCCGGTAGATCACCACATTAATAAAGCTGCCGACGATCGCGCCGAACGCGAAAACGAAGAAAGCGACCGGGACGTGTTGATATATCCAAGGGGACATGGGGATTGCAAGCTCAAGACGGCGCCTCGACGAGGCACGAACGTTTCATTTCATGTGTCATGCGGCGAACGCAAGGCATCGAGACTTCAGTTGACGGTCGAGCCGCCGATCTGTTCACTCATCGGCGGTCTCCTGGGCGGTCATCTTTTGGATCTGCTGTTCGGCTACGTCAAGGATGTCGCGACAGCGCTTGATCAGCATGCCGCCGCGGCGGTACTCGTCGAGGCTTTGCTCCAATCCCACCTCACCTTGCTCGATCCGTTCGATGATCGATTCGAGTTCGCCAACCGCCTGCTCGAAGCTCATCTGCTTCGGGTCCGGAGGGGTCTTGTTGGAGGTCTTCTTGGCAGGCATGAGTGGGGAATCTACTCGGATCGGCTGAAGAGGTCCATTTGGTCCGGCGATGCCGGCCTTTTCGTCCTGTCCTTCGGCCCATCGACGGTCGAGCCGAACGATCCGTCGGCCACTCGGGTGACGATGTGCTGTCCACCACGTACGCTTTGGGCGGAGCGGATCAAGTCCCCTTGAGCGGTGGTCGTATACGAATAACCGCGAGCAAGGACGCGCTCGGGGCCGATGCTGGCGAATTGCCGGCTCATCGCGTCCAGTCGCTCGGTGATCCTTCGGCAGTTGGCCCGAACGACCTGGCCGAGGCGTTGGTGGTGGCGTTGTAACACTTGGCGTTGGTCCACACGTCGACGGAGCGCCCGTCGCAACCGATCATCGAGCACCGCAATCCACTGACGGCGTTTGGACGCTAATGCCTCAGGTCGCAACTGCTGAAGTCGTCCCGCCAATCGCTCCAACCGCGCCCGGTCCTGAATGACCCGGGCGCGAAGGACGCGGTGAAGGTCGCGCTGGTGACGGCCGATCGCTGTCTTTGCTTCGGTCACCAACGATCCGGGATCTCGAAACAGCGTGGTACGGGTGATGACCGCGAGCCGTTCGCGTTGCCGTTCGATTAGTCGAACCATGAGCGAATTGAGCCGGTGATCCAAGTGGTGGACCTGCTCCAGAAGTTGCGACGAAGCTGGAATGAGCATCATCACGGCTTGGGTCGGTGTGGCGGCTCGAACGTCCGCGACAAGCTCGATGACCGTCGTATCCGATTCGTGACCGATGGCGGCGACGAGTGGCAGCGCACAGGCAAACGCAGCGTCTGCGACTACGCGCTCGTTGAATGTCCACAGATCCTCAGCCGACCCCCCACCGCGGGTGACGAGTATGGCGTCCACGCCGAGCGCTTTGCGGTTTGCGTCGATCATTTGAATCGTGGCTGCGACCTTCTCAGCTGCGCCTTCCCCTTGCACGCGAACATCAGCGATGAGCAAACCCACTGCTTTACAACGCTGGGCGGAGGTAGCCATGACATCCTGCCAAGCGGCGCTGCTTTCGGACGTAATCACCGCAATCCGACGGGGAAAAACGGGCAACGACTTCTTGCGCGACTCGTCGAAATACCCGAGCTTGCGCAGCTCATCGCACATCTGGCGGAACATCAGATCGAGCGCGCCAGCACCGACGGGTTTCAAGGCGCTGACGTACAACTGGGTTCTACCCTGCGGTCCGTAGTGACTGATGTGGCCGGTCGCGACGACTTCGTCACCCTCGGCTGGAACGAACTTGAATTTCTTTACGGCCGACGCCCACGCCACACAGTTCAGAACAGCCTTGTCGTCCTTGAGCGAGAAATACCAGTGGTTGGGCCGACTGAGGTTGCTCACTTCGCCGATCACCCGCAACGGCGAGGGCACCCGCTGCTCGAGCGTCGTCTTGATCAGCTCAGCCGCCTGACTGACAGTCAGGTGCTCGGTTTCCTGGAGACGGCGAGCCTTCGCCTCGCGCCGGGCCGGCGCATCGGCGGGCTCCGGACCAACCGCACGATCAGGATCAAAGGGCAAGCGTTCCATCGGCCCATGATGATATGGTGAAGCTCCGTCCTACGATGCTTCCGATGGCTACCCAGGCGCCCATCGCTCTGACCACGAACATCGCCGATGTCACCGGCGTGGGATCATCGTCCGCGCGGCGGTATCGCAAGATTTCCATCCGATGTGTCGCCGATCTGGTCCTTCACCTGCCTGTGCGCTATGAGCACGAGCTGCCGGAGCAGTCGATCGAACAGGCGTCGAATCTCGTCTCGCCCGTTCACGGGGCGGAGGCGAACATTGCCGTGTGCGGGGAGATTGCGGTCGTTCGCACCCTGCGCGGCCGGCATCCGCGCATCGAGGCGACGCTCGAGGACGGTTCGGGCACGATCAAACTGACGTGGTTCAACACGCCCTGGATGCGGGGCCAACTCCACCCCGGGATGGGCCTGCGCGTCTGGGGCAAGATCAAGCGCTACGGCGATTACCTGGAGATGATCAATCCGCACTACCAAACGATCGACGCCGATCGGCCGAGTGAACCGCGCAGCGAGCGGTTTCGTCCGATCTACTCCGGAACGGAAGATCTGCCGTCGGCAATGATCGAGCGGGCAGTGCAGGCCGTGCTCGATCCGACGTTGGCGCAACTCGACGATCATTTGCATGACCAGTACCGCACGGAGCGCGCGTTGCCGACGCTGGCCGAGGCGTACCGGATGGTGCATCGGCCGACCGATGCGGACGAACCGAAGGCTGGACGCAGAAGATTGGCGTTCGATGAGTTGCTGCTGTTGCAATTGGCGGTGTTTCTCAAGCGCCGCCATCGCCGTGAAGCGTTGCGCGCCCCGGCCTTGAAACACAACCAGGCGATCGATTCGCATATCACGGCGCGATTTCCTTTTCAGTTGACCGAGAGTCAGCGTACGGTCATTGACGAGATCGCGGCCGACTTGAAGGTTCCGACTCCGATGAATCGATTGTTGCAAGGCGACGTTGGAGCGGGCAAAACCGTGGTCGCCCTGTACGCCATGCTCATGGCCGTCGCCGACGGTCATCAAGCGGCGATGATGGCTCCCACCGAGCTGTTGGCTGAACAACATTACGCATCCATCAGCGAGATGCTCAGCGGCGCTCGCGTCTCGATCGAACTCCTGACGGGTTCGTTGACCGCAGCGGAGAAAAAGAGTGTGCTGGCCCGGCTTATATCGGGCGAGATCGACATTCTCATCGGCACGCACGCCCTGCTCACGGAGACCGTCCGCTTTCACAGCCTGGCCGTGGCCGTGATCGACGAGCAACATCGCTTCGGCGTTCATCAGCGGGCCAAGCTGCGCGTCAAGTCGGGCGAAGCCACATCCGCGCCGCACACGCTGGTCATGACCGCCACCCCCATCCCCCGCACCCTCTCGCTGACGCTGTTCGGCGATCTGGATGTCTCAACGATCCGCGGTCTGCCGCCCGGCCGCAAGCCGGTAATCACCAAGTACGTGTCGCAGTCGCAAGCGGACGAGGTGTATGCGTACGTCGCGAAGCGCCTCGCCCAAGGCGAGCAGGCTTATGTGGTCGTGCCCGTCGTTGATGAATCTGATCGCGGACTGAAGGACGTTCATTCCCACCTCGACTGGTTGGAGAAGGGGCATTTCAAGGGGCGGCGGCTGGCGTCGTTGCACGGACGAGTCGATCGCGATCAACGCGAGCAAACGATGAAGCGCTTTCGCGCTGGTGAAATCGACGCACTTGTGGCGACGACGGTGATCGAGGTCGGCGTAGACGTGCCCAACGCGTCGGTGATGCTGATCGAACATGCCGATCGCTTCGGGCTGGCGCAGTTGCATCAACTTCGCGGGCGCATCGGCCGGGGCAGCCGAGCGAGTCTTTGTGTGCTGCTGGCCGATCCCGTCACCGACGACGCCAAGGCCCGGCTGGAGGTGATCGCGACCACGGATGACGGCTTCGAGATTGCGGAGAAAGATTTGGAGATCCGCGGGCCGGGCGAGTTGTTCGGCGCAAAGCAATCAGGACTCGCTCCGTTTCGAGTGGCCGAGCTTCCACGCGATCTCGATCTGCTTCGGATGGCCCGACGGGATGCGAGGTCGTGGATTGAAGAAAACCCCACGTTGGCCGGCGAGCGCGACGCGCTGCTGCGGACGCGCGTGCTGAAGGCCCACGGCAAAGCGCTCGGACTTGGCGACGTTGCCTAAGCGCCGCTAAACGTCCTTGCTAGCTGCGGATGCATATCCGCAGGTTCTCGAAGCGCATACACTGCCCCCATGTCCACCAACGCCGAGCTTTCACACATCTTCAACGAGATGAGCAAGGTGCTTCAGTTGATCGGCGCTAATCCCTTTCGCGTCAATGCGCACGTCAACGTCGCGCGCATTCTCAAGGACATGATCGTCGATGTCGCCGAGCTGGCGGACGATCCGGCGAAGCTCACCGCGATCGACGGCATCGGCGCGGGTTCGGCCAAGAAGATCATCGAGTTCGTACAGACAGGCAAGGTCAAGGAGTACGAAGAGCTGCTCGATTCGATCCCGCGCGGGCTGCTGGATGTGATGGCCATTCCCGGGCTCGGCCCCAAGACCGTCAAACTCATGTGGGAGAAGGCGGGCATCACGAGCCTGGCCACGCTCAAGAAGAAACTGAACTCAGGCCAGCTCGAAAAGCTCCCGCGCATGGGGGCGAAGACGGTTGCGAACATCAAGGAGTCGCTCGCGTTTGCCGCCAAAGCGAGTCAGCGCACGCGACTGGGCGAAGCGATGATTCTGGCGGAGGCGATCGTCGAGTTTCTCACCAAGGTCAAGGGCGCGAATCGCGTGGAGTACGCCGGCTCACTTCGCCGTGGACTGGACACGATCGGTGATATCGACATTCTTGCCACGACTACGAACCCCGCCGCGCTCAGCACGGCGTTTCGCGAGATGCCCGGCGTCCAGAAGATCCTCGCCGCCGGTGAAACCAAGAGTTCGGTTCGGCTCGAAAGCGGCGTGCAGGTTGATCTGCGCGTGATCGACGAGCAATCGTTTGGGGCCGCACGGATGTACTTCACCGGCTCCAAGCAGCACAATGTCGTACTGCGCGAACGCGCGATCAAGAAGGGGCTGCGGCTCAACGAGTACGGCCTGTTCCCCGACGATGGCGAACACGATCAACCGCCGCAGAAGCGCGGCGTCAAACCGGTCGCTGCGAAGACCGAGAAAGC
>JADFNO010000283.1 GCA_022563315.1 Planctomycetota bacterium
GTGAACCGCCCACCCAGGGCCTACCATATGCCCATGTCTATGGCCCCCACTGTCCTTCGTCGTGTCGTTCTTGGATTGCTGCTGGCTGGTCATTTCGCGCTGATCGGCTGTGAGAAAGACGGTTCGGGGCAAACGGATGCACAACCCGCCTCGATTACTGACGCCTCAAATGCCGCGCCCCCGGCGCCCTCGACAGGCGCACAACCAGCCGTGACGACCGGATCAAAGCCGACGCCGCCGCCCTCTCCATCAGCTATCGGAGAAACAATGTCCGCTTCGCCGCACACTACCGAGCAGGACGTGGCCGAACACAAACACACCAATCGGCTTATCAACGAGACGAGCCCCTACCTGCTGCAACATGCGCACAACCCTGTGAACTGGTATGCCTGGGGACCGGAGGCCTTCGAAGCGGCCCGCACCCAGAACAAGCCGATCTTCCTCAGCATCGGCTACTCGACGTGTTACTGGTGTCACGTCATGGAGCGAGAGAGCTTCGAGATCGAGGAAGTCGCCGCGCTGATGAACGCGCACTTCATTTCGATCAAGGTGGATCGAGAAGAGCGCCCGGACGTTGACGACATCTACATGGCCGCGGTTCAGGCGCAGACGGGCCGAGGCGGTTGGCCGATGTCCGTGTTCCTGGAGCCGGAGAATCTCAGGCCGTTCTTTGGCGGAACCTACTTCCCCAGGCCGAGGTTTATCGCTTTACTCAATCATTACAACAACGCATGGCAATCAAATAAGGACGACATTCTCGCCGATGCGCGGCGGCTGGCAGACGCTGTGACACGAAATCTTCAATCCGCGACAAGGCCAATGCCGCTCGGTGAGCAGCAGATCGGCCAGGCGCAGTCGATCCTGATGCAGAGTTACGACGGCCAGAACGCCGGCTTCGGAGGCGGGCAGGGCAACAAGTTCCCCATGCCGGTGTATCTCGAGTTGATGATGGCCGTAGGCTGGGATGATCCGGCCGCTCAAAACGCCATCCTCCACACGCTCGATCGCATGGCGACGGGTGGGATGTACGATCAGATCGGCGGGGGATTTCATCGTTACAGCACCGATCCGAAGTGGCTCGTGCCGCATTTCGAGAAGATGATCTATGACAATGGGCAGTTGGCGTCCGTGTACGCCGAGGCTTATGAGCGCACGGGCGATCCGTTCTATGGTGAGGTTGTGCGCGAAGTGCTCGATTTCGTCATGCGTGAAATGACCGATCCCGCCGGTGGCTTCTATAGCGCCCAAGATGCCGAGGTCAACACGCGCGAGGGCGAGAACTACATCTGGACGGCCCAGGAGATTCGCCAAGCTCTTGGCGACGCAGGACTCGAGGCCGACATCGAGTTCACGCTCGAAGTCTACGGCTTTAGTGGCGGAACGAACTTTCGAGACCCGCACCATCCGGAAGACGGCTACAAGAACGTCGTGTACCTGATTGATCGTCCCGACGTGATCGCCCAGCAAATGGGCATTGATGTCGACGAGTTCGACGAGCGCCTTGAGGCTGTGAACGCTGCGTTGTTGGCGGTTCGTGATCGGCGCGACCAGCCGGGGACGGACGACAAAATATTGGCCGCATGGAACGGCTTGATGATTGCGGGTATGGCCGACGGCGGACGAGTGCTCGACGCGCCCGGCTTCGTTGACGCTGCCCGCGCCGCGGCGCAGTTCGTTCTGAGCACCATGCGCAGCGAAGATGGTGGTCTGTTTCGCACGTATCGAGCCGGTCAGGCCAAGATCGACGCATTCTCCGTGGATTACGCCTTCATGATCCGCGGTTTGATCGCACTTCATCGAGCTACGGGCGAGTCGCAGTTCGTGGATGAAGCAGTGGCGCTGACGGCGGCGGCGAGAGATCGCTTTTGGGATTATCAACTCGGCGCGTACTTCGACACGCTGCCCGATCAGGCGGACCTTTTTGTCCGCACGAAGTCCACGTATGACGGGGCGGTGCCGTCGGCTAACACCGTCATGGCGCAGAACCTGCTCGCCCTGTACGAACTGACGGAGGACGAAGCGTATCTCGAAGATGTCTTGGCTCTACTGCGGGGGATCAGCAGCCAACTGTCACGGAATCCGGTTTCAACGGCCCTGGCGACGGTCGCTCTGAAACGGTTCGTCGACGAGCATCCGTTGCGTGCGGCATCCCTTTCTTCGCTGACGCGTGTGGATCAAGCGGTCGTTCAACTCCAGACGAGCACGGCGGAAGTTCGCGTGTCCAAGGACGGGCCGGCCGAGTTCGAGGTAACGCTGACGATCGCCCAGGGGTACCACATCAACGCCCATGAGCCGGGCCAGGCGTACCTGATCGGACTCAACGTCCGGTTGCTCGGTGCGGGCGGCTTGGAGATCGAACTGGAGTATCCCGAAGGTGAGCTTTTCCGCGACGAGATACGCATCCATCATGGGACGGTCACACTGCCGGTGCGGATCACGCGCGTCGGCGAGATGACGGGCGAGCCGAAGCTGATGGTGACGTACCAAGTCTGCACGGATCAACTCTGCCTGGCGCCAACGACGAAGGCGATTCCGGTGGTGATTCTCGCTGGGCCGTGAGGGTTCAAGCCGTTCCAAACCCACCAAATTGACAAGCTCTGACGTGTCGGCCTTGATCTGCTAGGCTGCCGCGTCATTTTGATCACCG
>JADFNO010000135.1 GCA_022563315.1 Planctomycetota bacterium
AGCGCATCACCGAGATGAACCGCGGTCAGGGGTTCGTCGCAAACATCGTCGCCAGTGCGCTGGTCATCGGCGCGACACTGTTGGGGTCGCCCGTCTCCACGACGCATGTCGCAACCGGTTCGATCTTCGGGATCGGGCTGTGGACGCGGCGAGCGCACTGGGGCGTGGTGGGTCAGATCGTTGCCGCCTGGATCGTGACCCTGCCGATGGCGGCGTTGCTGGCCTCGCTCGCCGCCATCACACTGAAGGCCTTCTAGAGCAGTTTCACTGAAGATGTAGCGGCTGCGTGCGCTGCTTGTCGAACGCGACGATAGATTCGCCGGTCCCAACCGGTCGATCGGCGCGAGCTGATCTTCCATCACCGAGTCGCGACCCACAGAAAAATGGGACTTACAGAAAAATGGGACTTATCCCCATTTCAATTGGACTTCGAGAAAAATGGGACTTATCCCCATTTTGTGCGCGACCCCAGGAAATGGGACTTATCCCCATTTCAACCCGTGACGTCGGCCAGGCAGGTCACGCCACGGAGATCCTGTGTTCAGAATCCACATCACGGCTTTTGTCATCGCTCGGTGATCGTGCCCGACCTGGTCCAGTTGATCATGGACTGGGGTACGAGCGACGACTGCTGCCTCAGCGACCTGGATCTGAACGGTGTTGTCAACGTGATCAACTTGATCGCGCTGATCTTGAACTGGGGATAGCCGCCTGAAGTCGTCCAGGTCGTCTGCCGCATGGCGATCGCGTAGATCCCGTCCTGCGACCTCGGAAGCGGGCGGGGCATTCGGGAACTCGCTGAAGGTCGGAAGTTCTCAGAACAATCGTCGCTTCGCCCGCGGTGCGCCAGTCCGGCGAGAGCCCGAGGTTACATCGTCAACCCGGTCGCTCGGAGAACGTACCCGATCACGAAGTTGACGATGAAGACGAAAATGATCAGGAGCACGACCTGCACGAAGCTGAGATCGAAGAGCCACATCGTCAGTCCGATCCAGCACGCCGAGATGATGAGGAGTCCGAAGCACCCGAAGGCCAGGTCGCCCACCCAGTCCGAGCTGGGCCACAGGCTGACTCCCCTCGGCATGCCGACCGCCACCATCAGAGAGAAGACCGCGACGACCGCGGCGTTGATTCCAGCCACGCGGAGCAGGATTAGCTGGGCCGGGCCCAGGTCGTCGAGCCATGTCTTCGCCGCTAGCCAGAAGATCGCCGCGCCAGTCGCCGACCCGATCACGAGATGGACGAGGGCTCCGAAGGCCGAGCCGGCCCCAGCGGTAGCGCCGAATCCCATCATGGCCATCATCGTGACAGCCACCCCGCCGACCAGCAGCACGAGCGGCTTCATGTACTCCGCACGGATCGTGTCCCGGGCGGTGTCCGAGATTAGTCTCCGATGGACAATGCGCGGGTCCAGGGGCCGAGGCTCCGGTGACGTCGGCGGTGCCGGGCCGCTATCGACGAGATCCTCCACCCTCAACTCGTGCGACTCGGTGGCGGCGGCCTCGGACTGCTCAAGAATCTCCGCCATCATCCCGGATCCGTCGTCCACCGGAAGTTCAAGCTCCGGCTCAGGCTTGGGTGGGGGCGCGGCATCGGCCGGCGCCCGCTTCCTGGGCAGCGCCTCCTCGTGGCAGCTCTTGCAGCAGTACCTCCCCTTCGAATCCTTGATGCGGGGACGCCCCGAGCAGTCCTCCCCGCAGATCACGCAGATCTTCAGCGAGTCTCCCATGCCCCGAGCCCCTTATTCGAGGTGAATAGCCGGCACCTACAGCATTCTACAAGAAAATCACCGATTTACGGGACACGACCTAGGAGGTGCCTCGGCGGTTTTCAGTCCGGCTCGTCCTCGCCCATCGTCGAGAGGATTCCCGCCTCAGCGAGCAGCTTGGCGATCCGTTGGCGGCTCGGCAGCGCGGACTGGTCCACTTCCTCGATAAGTCGGGTCCGCTCCAGCTCCAGGCGCAGATACCGGGCGGCTAGCTCGGCAATCGCGGCGGCGGGCATCGACTCCAGCGATTCGAACCCCTCTCGATAGACGATTCTTGCCGCCAGCGACTTGGCCATGATCCATCTGAGGTAGGCGCGCGGCGTCTGGGTCCAGAGCCGATCGCCCGCCGTCTCCACAAGCACGGGCGGGAGGTGATCGACGACCAGCTGACGAACGAGTTCGACGTCGTCATGTTGCAAAGTATCGATGGCCGCTTCGATGGCGTCGGCGGTGCGGATCATGACCTGACTGAGCCGTTCGCTCATGCTCGGCAGCGGCACCGGCGGATAGTGGCGGTGCAGGCGCATCAACAACTGGGCTTCGCGCCGCGCCAGCGTGCGAAGCTTCGTCAGCACCTGCTCCACGAAGGTGCGCTTGATCTGGAGGAACTCTCTTTCGGTCAGCAGCATGCTGGCCAGGATCTCGAAGCTGGAGCAAATGACGCCGCACTTGTTCGCCGAGCTGTCCTTGATGATGAGCGCGCCTCGTTCGGAGAGTCGACTTCGCGCATCCGGGGTCAAGAAGAGATTCGCGCCCTCTACGATCACCGGGCTGCTGGGCTTGCCGTCGGGGGTCAGGTAATCTTGCCAGTTGCCGCTGTGGATGGTGTTGGGTCGACCGCCGGCGGGGATGAAGGCGTCGGCGAGGATGCGGTTGTGCATTGTGTTGCGCAGCTGCACGCCGTCCGCCTCTTCCAGCGCGACGACGCGCCCGTGCGGGCCGAGCTTGGACCGGTCGTAGTGACTGATGGGCAGCGACGCTTCCACCAGCCGCAACAGCTCGTCATGATTCAAGCCGTCGGGGTCTTCCCCCATGCCGCTGGCGTCGGCGATCCCCACGATTCGCGCATTCTCGCCGTACTCACGATGCAGGATCTTGATCTCGTTCCCGGCCACGTCGCCGTCGGGTCCGCCGGTCAACTTGATCGTGAATGGCCGGCGTCGCGGGTCAATCCCGACAAAGCGCAGCGCGACCTCCAGAAAGACGGTGACGCCTTCGCTCGTCACGCCGTACGTCTTGTGATTGATCCCTGCCCCGGGCTTGGAGCTCATCAGGGCGGTGGGGGCGGGGTATCCGCGACGGCCGGCCCGATCGACAATCCAGTCGATCAGCTCGGGCGTGATGTTTTCGTCGGGGCCGAGGTACAGCAGTTCCTCCTGGCCCAGCCGATCTACGACAAACTGCTGCGTGCGGGGATCGGGGGTGACAAGATCGAGCATGGCATCGACGAACCCCTTGACGCTGCGGGGGACTTTCGCGCCCGGCTCCAGCAGGATCGCCGCCTTCGCGCCGCCTTCGGGAATGTCCTTGTTCTTGAGCTGCTGGGCCAAGGCGAGGTGGTAGGCCTCGTCGTACAATCGCTCCGTCTCACGGGCGTGCTGGTCGGCGCTGACGGTGCGCACCACCCGAACCCCACCGCGGGCGATGTCGCGGAACCGCACGTGGAACCCGTTGAACGATCGTCCATGGACGAAGGTCACGCCGTAGGGCAGGTCCGGGCGATGATCGTCGGCCAGGAGTTGTGGATCGAGCCGAAACGCCAGCGCGTAGCGGTCCTCGAGATAGACGTTGGTTCGGCGCACAGCGACGATCGCGTCGAGGAACTTGCTCAATACCGTTTGCGCTTCTTCGAGATCAACCTCGTTGTCGATCTGTTCGCGCAGGACCTGAAGCTGCGACTGGAACGGCTCGTCGTCCAGCGGATCGGATGGATCGAATCGTTGCAACAAGAGGTCGGCGCAGCGAGTGGCATGGGTGAGATTCCGCTCGGCCAGCCGGGTGATTCGATCGAGCTCGAACGCGTAGGGGTTGGTTCGAACCAAGACTTGATGCACCAGATGACACAAGGCGATGATGATCTCGGCGCGGGTCAGGTCCAGCTCGGGGTGCCGATAGGCGAGGTTGAGGGTGCGTTCGTCGAGCCATTTGAGGCGAAGTAGATCCTTGCGGACAGTGCGCCACAGATCGCTGTCTTGTCGTAGCGGCCCGCCGTCCGGTCCTTGCACGACAAATCCCAGCAGGCTGATGGAGCCGTTGGTCCGGTCGTCGACAAGGTCCAGATACGCCCGGTGGATATTGATCGAGGATCGGCTGAGCCGGGTGGCGATGCGCTCCAGCATCGTGCGGGTGGTGGCGTTGCCGACGGCGACGACGATGCGGCTTTGGGTGGGATCGGACTCCGGCTCGAGACTGACCGCGGTCCCGTCCGTGCCCGTCACCTGCTCAAACAACTCCAGGTGTCGGTAGATGCGCAGCGGCGTAATGGTCAACACGTATTCCGCGCTGAACCGGTGGAAGTGCTCGGTCAGTTCGTCCGGCGACCACTGCGGCTCGTGTTGCGCGGCGTATTCGATGGTCTGCTTAAGCTTGTTCAGTTGTGCCGGGTCGTCGGGATTGAATCGCTCAGCTTCGCCGAACTCGAAGGTGTCCAGGACGAGTTGTCCGTCGGTGGCGGTATGGATCTTGGCCGCCCGTAAGGGACGATCGTGCGGTAGCTCGCTGACCAGCTCGGCCAACACGCCCGGGTAGTCCAAGGGGCGGACCAGCGTCCATTGCGAGCCGTCCTCGCTGCGCAGGGTTAGCTCGATCGGTCGGCCGGAGGCGCGGGCGGCGATAATCGCCCGCAGGTGAACGAGTTGGGTCGCGTGGTCGGTGTCCTGGAAGTACATCAAGGGCATCTGCGCCACGAACCAGGGCACGACGTCCTGGGCCGTCTGACGGAGCCCTTCCGTCAGCTCGTCGATCAGAACTGTCGGGTCCAGCGGGACTTCGGTCGCGGTTGGAGTGGGAACTTCGCTCATTGGGTACACATACTACGCAGGGCCGCCCCGATCAACGATCACGCCGCTTGGCGGGCTGCAACCTTGGCCGGCGAGCCTGGGGAGCCTATTCTCATCGCTCATGTCGCCGCTCCGCGCCATAACGATCGGCAACTTCGACGGCGTACATGTGGGGCATGTGCAGCTCATCGACGCCGCCCGAGCCGCCGTCGGCGCCGACGGCCGTGTCACCGTACTCTCGTTTGACCCCCATCCGCTCAGTGTGCTTCGGCCGGAGGTCGCGACCACCAGGCTCTCGACCTTTGACCAGCGGCGCCGATGGCTGATCGAGGCCGGGGCGGACGAGGTCGTTCGGCTGCGTCCCACGAAGCAGTTCCTCAGCCTTGAGCCGCTGGACTTTCTGGCCTGGGTCATCGGCGAGCACCGCCCGGACCTGATCGTCGAGGGTGATGACTTTCGCTTCGGCCGGGCCCGGGCGGGTTCGGTCCAGACCCTTCAGCAGCACGAGGCGACACACGGGTACCGCACGATCGTTATCGACGCCGTCCAGGCGACGCTCAGTGACTACTGCATTGTCCGCGCGAGCAGCTCGATGCTTCGACGCCTTCTGAGCAGTGGTCGGGTCCGGGACGCGGCGATACTGCTCGGTCGACCGTACGAGATTCGCGCCGAGGTGGTCCGGGGCGACGGCCGGGGACGAGACCTCGGCGTGTCCACCGCCAACTTGAATCACGGCGATTATGTCCTGCCCGCAGACGGGATTTACTGCGGTTCCGCCACCGCCCCCGACGGACGGCGCTATGCGGCTGCGATCAGCGTGGGGACCAAACCGACCTTCGGCCCCAATCCGCGCGTCTGCGAAGCGCACCTGATCGACTTTGCCGGCCGGGGCGGTGAGTATGGCTGGACGATCGATCTACAGTTTGACGATTGGCTGCGCGATCAACTTGCCTTTGCGCATGTTGATCTGCTTGTGCAGCAACTTCAACGCGACATCGAGCGCTGTCGCGGGTACAGCCCGGCGATGAAGCTGGGCGCTGTGACGCCGCTTTAGTCGGCCCCGGCGCCGCCGGATGCAAGTGCATGAGTGAGTACGTTTCCAATACGACGGTTCAGCACATCGCCCAGCGCGTTCGCGCCGCGAAAAAGATCGTGCTGACCACGCACATGAAGCCTGATGGCGATGCGTTGGGCTCGGTGCTCGCTCTGGAGCGGGGGTTGAAAACGATTGGCCAATGTGCAGAGATATGGCTGATGGGTCCGCTGGAGACGAGCCTGGGCGCCCTTGCCGCCCAGACACCGTTGCAGTTCATCGAAAATGCTGCCCCCGGTGACGACTGCGACCTGGTGATCGTCACCGACACGGGGGCGTGGTCGCAACTGGGGCCGATCGAGGCGTGGCTGCGGGCCCGCCACGCCGACGTCATCGTGGTGGACCATCATGTCCGGGGCGACGACGTCGGCGAACTGCGCCTGATTGATCCATCAGCCGCCTCGACGACCCAGATGTTGGTGGGGCTCCTGGAGGCGATGGGGTGCGAGATCACCCCTGGCACGGACGGTGTGGCCGAGGCCCTGTTCGTGGGACTGGCGACCGATACCGGGTGGTTTCAGTACAAGTCAGCGGGCGCTGAAGTGATGCGCCTCGCCGCTCGTCTGATTGATTTGGGGGTCGACAAAACTCGCCTGTACCAACTGATCGAGGAGACGTCCCGGCCGCAGCGTCTGGCCCTGAAGGCTCGGGCGTTGGCGTCGCTGGAGTATCTCAAGGACGGGGCGGTCGCGGTCATGACGCTTCGGCCGCAGGATTTCGAGCAGACCGGCGGAACGATCGACGATCTGCCGAACCTCGTGAACGAGCCGATGTCGGTGGGAACGGTGCGGGCGTCCATCCTCCTCGTGCAGCGCGAACCGAAGCGAACGAAGATCAGCTTCCGCTCCAAGCCGAGCACGAACATCGCCTCCCAAGGCGAACCGATCGACGTCAATGAACTGGCGCAGCGGTTCGGCGGGGGAGGGCATTTTCACGCGGCCGGGGCCCGCCTCGAGACTGATATCGACGCCGCTCGCGCCGCGGTCATCGCCGCGATTCAGTAATCGCGTTCGTCCGAGCCGATCGTGTATCGGCGGTTACTCGGAGCGCCCACTGTTGCCGGCGTCCCCGTCCTGGGACTCCTCATCCGTCGGCGGCAAGAGGCTGGACGCGTCCACAGTCAGGCGCAGTTCCGTGTAGGGGCCGATGAAGCGGGGGTTGTCGAACGCGCCGACGTTTTGGCGCTGCCGATTCACCATAACGTTCGGATACAGCGTCCCTTTGAGCACGAGCACGTCGGCCAGGTCGCCCTGCTGGAGTTGGGCAAAGCGTCGAGCGGCACTGCGCTGCAGAGCGACGACAAACGGATCGCCCAGCTCGGTCCTTGTCTTCGGATCGACCGCTTGCACCTTGACCTCCAGACCGCCCCGCATCGTCTGGGCGTCAAGGACTCGAACGTGCCACGCGACCTTCATCCGGAACTCGCGGTTCGCCAACGCCACCCACTTATCGACCGCCTTGAGGTATAGGGTGCGCTCGCGCGTTCCTTGCTCGCCTTGATCTTGATCAGTGAAGGTCTTGTCGTAGCTGGCCTTCAGTGCCATCAGCAGGGCCCGCGGGCTTGCGTTCGGGACCGACTCGTCAATCGACAGCGGCTCCTCCTTCAGTGGAGTCGACGATCTGGGCGGCGACGATCTGCGCGTGGCGGCCAGTGCGGTCCTCAGGCTCTCGACCTGGCGCTTCAGATCCTGGATTCGCCCCTTGGCTGCGTCCAGCTCACGCGTCAACTGCTTCACCTCGGTCGTGAGCCGCTGATTGGCATCGCGCAGGTCTCGATCGCTCTGGGCCACGGCGGACGATACCGGGGCCAAAACGGCCATCGCCGCCAGGCACGCCAACAATCTAGGATGACAAGTGTGGGTACGCATGACCGGGGGTCCTTCCTGGGCAGTCTGAGGGGGTCTGGAAAACCCTCAACAGGGTGGTTCGGGCGGGCCGGAGTATCATATCATTCCCGGTGATCGGACCCCACTACCTGCGGATTGAGGCGAACTCGGTCCGCGGTGGGAACGTCGAACCGATAGAGGTACGGCGGCGAATAGAACACGGGCGACCTTGCCCGAGCCGGCGAAGGGCGAGACTCCACTGGAGGTAACGAGCCATGCGCGAGATCCGTTCGATCCTGAACATTGCGGCCCGGCGACTGGAGATCGCCTCGTTCTTGAGCAAGGCGCATCTGATCACGGTCGTGCTGGCGATCGTGGTGGTGATGATGTTGGCGGCGGAGCGAATTGGGCCCGAGACATTCTTCGCGTGGACCTGGATCCTGCCCGTGTCGGTGGCGGCGGGTCTGGCCGTCGCGGGTCGGCTGTGGTACGTCGCCCGCCGGTCCGAACTACAAGTTGCGATCGAAGTTGATGATCGCTTGGACTTGCACGAGAAGCTCTCGACCGCGCTGCACTGCACCGATCGCGATGACGCCTTTGCCCGCACGGCCGTGGCGGATGCAGTGCGCACCGCCGGCGACCCGCGGGTTCGCGAGCAAGTCAGTCGGCGCTTCCATGTTCAACCGCCTCGGCGATGGTGGCTCAGCCCCGCCCTTGTTGCGTTGGCGGTGGCCCTGTGGTTCGTGCCGCCGCTGGACCTGTTCGCCGCGGATGATCCTGTAGTGGATCCGAATCTCGCTTCGGCGCAGCAGCAGCGCGATGAGGCGATCGACGCCGTTATCAAACAGATCAAAGAGGATCCCGAGCTTCGCAAAGAGTTCGCCGACCTGATGGGTGATCTGTCCAATGAGGGCATCGATCCCAAAGCGCCCAGGTCGCGCGAGGAAGTGAAGCGCAACGCCATCAAGAAACTGACCGATCTCAATAAACGGCTCGACGAGATTATCAGCGGGTCCAAGGGCAAGACGGCCGAGTCGTTGGAGAAATCGCTGCGGCAGCTCAGGACGCCGGAGGACGGCCCGGCCAAGGACCTCGCCGAGGCGATGGCGAAGGGTGATTTTGCCGCGGCCCAAAAGGCGTTGCAGAAACTTCTCGCCGAGGCCCAGAACGGCGATATGAATGACGAGCAGAAGAAGAAGCTTGCCCAGCAGTTGCAGGACCTCGCCCAGCAGATGGAGCAGCTCGCCCAGCAGCAGCAGGAGTTGGAGCAACTGCTCCAGCAGGCGGGCATGAACCCACAACTGGCCGGGGACCCGCAGGCGTTGCAGCAGGCCATCCAGAACAACCCGAACCTCAATCAGCAGCAGCAACAGCAGTTGATGCAGATGGCTCAGGCCCAGCAGGCTGCGGCCCAGGCGATGCAAGGCATGGGCCAGGCGATGCAGCAGATGGCCCAGGCGATGCAGGCGGGGCAGCTCGGGCAGTTCGGCCAGGCCGGCCAGCAGATGGGCAATCAACTCAACCAGCTCGAAGCGATGCAGATGATGCTCAGGCAGGCGCGAGCCGCCGCCAACATGGTTCAGGGTCAGTGCGCCGGCCTCGGCCAGGGGTTGGCGCTGCAACAGGCGATGCAGAAATGGCGGCGGGGCGGGGCATTCGGTAACCGGGGTTGGGGCGAAGGCGGCAAGGCCCCGATCCAACGAACCCCATCCGGCACGAAGATCGAGCAGGCTCGCACCAAGACCACCTCCGGAGACATCATCGCCCGCTGGCTCGTCCAGGGACCGCAGATCACCGGCCAGTCACAGGCCAAGCTCAAGCAGGTGTCAGCGGTTGTGGCCGAGGGCTATGAGGAAGGGCTGACCGAGGATCAGCTTCCGCGTCGTTACCACGAGCCGCAGAAACATTACTTCGGCGAGCTGAAGAAGTTCGTCGAGGCGGTCGAGCGAACCACCGAGGAACCGGCCGACGCCGCGACGCCAGATGAATCGCCCTCCGACGACTGAGTCGAGCCGGCGCCGAACCGGACCGTCTCGTTGCGAAGAGGCGGAGGAAGTTGAAACAGGCGTGCTCGGCCGGATCGGCCCGCAAGGTGCTACTGTAGAGTTGTGAGCCGGGGTGGGAGGTGTGGTATGAGGAGCGGACTATTGCTGGCCGTCGTTCTCGGCGGAACCAGCGGCGTAGTTGCTGACACACTACACGTCCCCGGCGACTTCCCGACCATTCAGGAGGCCATCGATGCGGCCGTGGATGGTGACGAGGTGGAGGTCCATCCAGGCACCTACTTCGAGACCATCAACTTCCTCGGCAAGGCCATCACCGTGTACAGCACTGACGGCCCTGACGTGACGATCATCGACGCTCAACAAACGGGCACGGTGGTGACCTGTGACAGTGCCGAGGGACCGGATTCGGTGCTGGAGGGTTTCACGATCACCGGTGGCAATTCTAGCTCCGGCGGCGGGATGCTCAACATCAACAGCTCCCCCACGGTGACGAACTGCACGTTCAATGAAAACGACGCCGCGCGCAGTGGCGGTGGGATGTACAACGACGGCAGCAGCCCGAAGGTGACCAACAGTACGTTCAGCGGGAACTCCGCTGGCTTCCCCGATGCCTTCGGCGGGGGGATGTACAACAACGGCGGCAGCCCGACGGTGACCAACTGTACGTTTGCCGGGAATGAAGCTGCCGTAGGCG
>JADFNO010000136.1 GCA_022563315.1 Planctomycetota bacterium
GGTCCTTGTCGGCGAGCATGACGTTGATCGGCATGTTCTCCATCATGTTCTGGACCTTGTTGGCCTCGGCGTCGGATTTCTTCTTCTCGGTGATCACGGACCAGGTGGCCATGCCGCCGATGAACTCACCCTCGGCGTCGTAAATCGCATCCACCTGCAAGTCGATATCCTCGCCGCCGATCATGATCTCGGCGTTGCGCGGCAACATCGACTTATGGTTCCCGATGATGTTGCGCTGATAGGATGGGTCCTTATGGAAGCCGTCGATGCAAATTCCAATGAGATCATCCACCCGGAAATTGAGCTTGCCGGCGCCCTCCAGCACCTTGAGGGTCTTCACCGAATTATCGTTGGCATACACGATGTTCAGATCGCTATCGCACAGTAGAATGTTGACCGGCGACTGCTTGACCATCTGAGCGGTTTTGTTGGCCTCGGCCTCGGCTTTCTTCTTCTCGGTGATGACGGACCAGGTGGCCATGCCCCCGATGAAGTCGCCATTGTGGTCGTAGATGGCATCCACCTGCAAGTCGATGTCCTCGCCGCCGATCATGATCTCGGCGTTGCGCGGCAGCATCGACTTGTGGTTCCCGATGATGTTGCGCTGGTAGGATGGGTCCTTGTGGAAGCTGTCGATGCAAGTTCCAATAAGATCGTCCACCTTGAAGTTGAGCTTGCCGGCGCCCTCCAGCTCCTTGAGGGTCTTCACCGAATTGTCGTTGGCGTACACGATGTTCAGATCGCTATCGCACAGTAGAATGTTGACCGGCGACTGCTTGACCATTTGCGAGGTTTTCTGGGCCTCGGCCTCGGCCGCCTTCTTGGCCGTGATGTCCTCCCAGTTGACGATCGTGCCGGCATAGTCGCCGCCCTCATTGAAAACGGGAGCAACTTGAAGGTCCAACGTCAACGGTCCCAGCGGAATCTCCGCTTGATGCGGAAGGTTCTTGGGGCTTCTGAGGATGCCGCGCTGATAGGACGGATCCTTGTGGAAGATATCGATGCACTGACCAAGCAGCTCATCGTGATTGAGCCCAAAGAGATCTTTGAGCACGTCGTTGATGGCCTCCAACGTCTCCCGTGCCTTGGCGTTGATGTAGATGAGGTTCAGATCCGTGTCGCCGAAGAATACGTTGGTGCCGACGTTCTCCAGAGCGCTCTGGAGTTCGGCGAGGTTGGATGTAATCTTGCTACCCTCGAGCTTGTCAGTAGCGTTTGATTCAGTGGTGGTTGACATTGTGTGGTCCTCTCTAGTCGGGCCTGATTTGGTCTAAACCCGGATGATTCCTTGTAGGTGTAACAATCAACAAACGATCGTTGCGGTCAGGCCGCGACGTTTTTACTATCCTTGGCCGCACTCTCATCGCCCTGGGCCGTCTCGGGTGCGTTTGACGCCGCCGGACTTCGATCTTGCTCCGCGGCGACAGGGGTCTCGGCTTCTTGTGCGGTGGATGACGGCGTCTCAGGGGTCTCGCCGCCGCCTGTATCGACCTGACTGCCCGCGCTCGACAGGCTGGCCAGGTCTTCCTGGGTCATGACCTTGTCGATATCGAGCAGGATGATGACTTTCTCCCGATCGGCGTCGCTGATCTTGCCCATCCCCAGGATGTATTCGGTCTTGAGGGCGCTGCCGAACCTCGGTGCAGGCTCGATGTCGTCTCGGTCGATGTCGAGCACCTCGCTCACCGAATCGACGATGACGCCCATCTGAAAATGATCTGAGTCGTTATCTTCGGAAACCTCGACGACGATGACGCAAGTCGCCTCGGTGTATTCGACGGATGGCAGGGCGAACTTCGTTCTCAATTCGATCACAGGAATGATCTTCCCGCGTAAATTGATCACGCCTTTGACGTACTCGGGCATCTGAGGCAACGGCGTGATCCCGATGATCCCGATGATCTCGCGGACCCTGAGGATCTCGACGCCGTACTCTTCCTGCCCGAGACAGAATGTAAGGAACTTGTTCTCTTTGTCGCCGCTCTCTCCAAGGGCATCGGAGAGCGTATTGGCGGCTGCTGTTTGCGGTGTGTTCATACCTGACCTCCTTGGTGGTCAACGTTGCTGACTAAGCGGCGATTTTCACAGGTTCGGAACTCGCGGCTTCCCGGATGAGGCCGTCTACGTCGAGAATGAGCGCCACCCGCCCATCGCCGAGTATCGCGCCCCCCGAAACACCACGAGCTCTTCCAAGGCCCTGCCCGAGCGTCTTGATCACGACCTGTTGCTGGCCGATGATCTCATCGACGAGCAGGCAACATCTCGAGTCGTTGGACTCGAGCACAATGAGTAGTGACTCGGTCGGATCGTCAATCCCCTCGTTGAGGTTGAAGATCCGATTCAATCGGAAGATCGGCAAGAGCGATCCGCGCACCGACACGACCTCGCCTCGGCCCATCACGGAGCTGATCTGATCCCGTCTCGGTTGAAAGCTCTGTTCGATGGACAGCGTGGGGATGACATACCGTTGACTTCCCACGCGCACGATCATCCCATCGATGATCGCCATGGTCAGAGGGAGGCGCAGCACGAACGTCGAGCCCTTACCCCACGTCGACCGGATCTCCGTCTTGCCTCGCAACGCTTCGATGTTCCGGCGGACGACATCCATGCCGACACCACGGCCCGAGATATCCGTTACTTTCTCCGCGGTGGAAAACCCGGGGAGGAAGATGAGGTTGTACACCTCGGTATCAGAAATATCCGAGAGATCGCGATCGGGGGAATACAGGCCCCGCTCGACCGCCTTCTTGAGAATCACCTCCCGATTCAGGCCCTGGCCGTCGTCTTCAATTTCAATGACGATCGATCCGCCCTGGTGATACGCCCGGAGTGTGAGATTGCCCGCTTCCGACTTCCCGGCTGCGCGGCGTTTGTCGGCCGTCTCGATGCCGTGATCGCATGCGTTTCGGATCATGTGCACGAGCGGGTCTGCAATCTCATCGACAACCGTTCGATCAAGTTCCGTTTCCTCACCTTCGATATGAAGCTTGATGGTCTTGCCGGCTTTGGCGGCGACGTCCCGGACCAACCTGGCCATTTTCTGGAACGTCCCCTTGAGCGTGACCATGCGCAAGGACATGGCGACCTCCTGGAGATCGCGGATGATCTTGCCCACATGGGTGATATTGCGCTGGAAGCGCTGCTCGGTGATGCTCTCGACGGTGGGATCCTGAATCACCATCTGCTGCGCGATGACCAGTTCACCGACCATGTCCACGAGACTGTCCATCCGTGCCATGTTGACCTTGACGGTCGGGTCGGTGCGGCGCTGAGCCCGCCCCGAAGGCTTCCCTTGACCGGCCTGGCCGGCCGAGCCGCCCGTGCCGGCAGACGCGGTGGGTGGTTTGCCCGTCGTTGGTTCGGCCGGGCTTGCGTCGGACTCACGGGATGATTCGCGATCGAGTCGGCGCTGCTCGCGCAGTGCCGGTGCTAACTGCTTGGGACTCACTTCGAGCAACTGGCCGAGCCGTTTATCCGAATCTTTCTTGGCCTCGATCGCGGCACGGAGCTGTTCTGCGGCGACGAGCCCCAATTCGACAAGCATCTCGCATACAAGCTGCCCAGTTGCGCTCTTGGGATTCACGATATCTGCTTCGAGTGCATCAACGTCGGTCAGCCCAGCCTCAATGAGCACATCGCGCAAACGAGACGCGCCTTGGGCCTGCCGATTCAACGCCTGATCGACTTCCTCGGGCGAGACGATGTGCATCGCAACGAGCAGTTCCCCAAGCGGCGCAAAGTCCGGCCCGGAGGATCGGGGGCGACCGACAGGCGTAGTGGAAAAGTCCCCATCGATTGCCTTCTTGATTCGATCCACTAGCTCGCCGAGCTGTCCTTTGGTGGGGGGATCCGCACCTTCCAGTGCGCCCAGAAGTCGACAGAGCATGTCGCACGACTGCAAGATCAGATCGACGTAGCTCGAGTTCAGCGTGATCGACTTCGTGCGTGCTTCGTCGAGCAGGAACTCCGCGTTGTGGGCTAGTTCGACGATCGGCTCAAGATGCATGAACCCCGCGACACCCTTGATTGTGTGGAACGCGCGGAAAACGGTGTTGATCAGCTCGACGTCCTCGAAATCCTGCTCCAGCGCCAACAACGCTTCCTCTGCGCTGGCGATGTGCTCGCGAGCTTCGCACAGGAAATCCTGCAGGTTGGTGTCCGTGGACAGGTCGTCGGGGAACTCGACCGGCTCGTCGCGTCCGGCATCCTCAGGACCGGGTTCCTCGAGCGGCGGATCATCGTCAACCGGTTGGGCGTCAGCCGGTGCGTCGATCGCGGGGGACGGCGGCTCGGCACCTTGGCCGAGCGCAGGCGCGTCGGACTCAATGCGATCAGCGGAGGAGTCTCCACCGTCCGCGATCACCTCGGCCCCGGTGCTTTGCAGCTCGGCAAGCAGATCGTCGTACTCAGGCGCATCGGCGCTTGGATCGCTCGCCAACAGCGAGACAAATACCTTCAGCCAATCGAGCAGGTTCAGGATCTCATCGACCGGAAAGCGTCGGCCGGCCTCCAGGCACCGATCAATCGCAGATTCCGCTTCGTGGCACAACTTCTGCGTGGAAGGGAGGGAGAGGACGCCGGCTTCACCCTTGAGCGTGTGGATTCCCCGCCGCACCTCAGCGATCAGTTCTTGTGGATCCTCTGCCGACTCGAGCTCGACCACCTGAGATTCCAGCTCGTTCAGAGCGCAGTCGCAGTTGGACACCCACGTGCTGAGCAGATCATCGTCCAGATCATCCATGGACGGTCGGCTGGGCGAGGGAACCTCCGCATCAGCCGGCGCCTCGTGGTCAGGCGCAGCCGGTTGTGTGGCCGCTTGCGCCGCTTCCTGCACTTGCTCGATGCTCTTGCGAACAGCGTTCAGCGCCGCTTCGGCGTCTTCTGCTTGGTGGAGTATGATCTGCTCAATAAGTTCGGCCGCAGTGGCGAGGACCTCCGCCATCGGCGGCAGTTCGGCGGCATCAGCCTGGTCGCGAACGCGCTCCAGTTGCTCGTGAAGGTCCACAAGACCGCGCAGATCATCTGCGTCGGTCATGACGGCCGTCTTGGCTAGATCTTCAATGATCGTCTTGAACGGCAAGGCATCGCTCCTGGACATCGCGGTCCAGTCCCTGGTAGCCCCTCCACGGCGGTACAGGACGGCTAACAGCTTCGGTCCTGGCAGCTATCGGCCAGACTGGCAGTCCGCCTAAGCCGACGTTCCCGCATTGGCGGGGCTTTTAGCTGGACCGCAATACGCACCGACGTCGATGCCCGGTGCGACTCAAGCGTGTCGCACGAGATCACAGCCAGCGATGAAATGCGATGTTTTCGCGCTATTTCACAGCGTCGATCGGACATCGTCGAGTCTTCCAGAACGGTGACGTCCCGGCCGGAGCATCCGGAAGCGAATCGCGGAACGCTTTCTTCCCCTACGCGGCCAGCGGGCGTTCCTGGGCCACGTCGCGGAGCGGCCGGACGCTACCGTCTCCTTGTCGGAACATAAGCTGCTTCCGCTCGTTCCAGCCGATCTTGGCCGGTCCCTTGAGCACCTCGGTGAAGATGAAGTTTGCATCGCCTGCTCGAAATCGAACCTTGGGGTAGATGATCTTTTCGATCTGGATCTCGACCTTCCCCTGGGTGGCCATCTCTTGTTCGATCCTCGTGCGTTCCTCCTGGGCGTCTTGGAGCTTGCGCTCTAGATCGGATATCTCGGAATTGAGCGCGGTCAGTCGTTCCTGTTGCTGCTCCCCAACGGCCCCTCGTCCGGCGCTGAGCTGCTTTTGTTCGTAGCGAAAACGCTCGAGCTGCTCCTGCCACACCGGGCAGTCTTTCTTGAGTTGGTTGAGTCTGGCCGTCAGCAGCGGAGCGGAACCAAGAACGAGCACGGTTTCCGTCTCCGCCTCGGAGCCGAGCGTCATCGCCCGTAGACTTCCCGTTATTGACGTGGTGCCGCCGATGATCGCGCCCCGGTCGCATCGCAGGTCCTGACCGATCACCAGGTCACAGTTGATAATCTCTCGGCGGATCGTCAGGTGGCCCTTGATCTCACCGCGCACGTTGTTGAGGAACCCAACGTCGGCATCGCCCTCCACAACGAGTTGGCCTCGGTCCTTGGCCGCGATGCCCCGGCGGCATTCGAAGTTCCCTCCGCAGACGATGGTCGCCGCCTCGACCAGCCCGTGAACGATGATGTCGCGCGTGGCCTTGACGACGAAGCGATCACGCACACCCTGGCGAATCAGGACCGAGCCATCGAAATCGATATTACCAGTCGAGAAGTCGACGAACTCCGCGACCTCCAGGACAGGGCTGACCTTCACCTCTGCGCGATGGAACTGCAAGAGCCCGTCGATCTCGGCGATGACGCACCCCTTTTCGTCCACGCGCAACGATGCGTCGATCTTGATGTCAACCGGCTTTCCCGGCCGAGCCTTGATCACCCCGCCGACAACATCACGACCGTCCGTACCGTCGGTGGGTGGGCGGAGCGTGGCGATTTGTGTTCCAGCCCCGACCGTGATGTACGAACTCTGGTTATAGAAGTCCACGGCATCATCATCGGATGCCTCTTTTTTCTTGTCAGTGGAGTGTGCGCTGGTCGGATCAAAACCGGTCGCCCAGGCGAAGACCCCGTCCTTGCCATGGACGGCGGGCGTCGCTTTGGCCACGATGTCTTCGCGGGGCTTTCGGTCAGCTCGGTAGGCTTCTACGATCTTTGCCAGGCGTTCCTCGACGGCCTTGCCGACTTCTACGTCGTGTTGCCGCAGCAACCCCCCCAGTAGCTGCACGGAAAGGTTGGCCGGATCGCACCGCTCGGTAATGATGACACGCGCTTCGGATGCACTGCCCTCAAGGCGCACGCTGACTCCAAAATCATCTTGTTCTTGTGTCTTCGCCATGCTGGCACCTCTAGCAAGAAGCGTAATCGTAATTCGCGCCAGCGATCGCCGGAAGTCACCCGCCTTATGGAGCTGACTCTAACTTGGCCATCGTGTCGTTGATGCGTTCACCCAGTAGCTCGGGAGTGAACGGTTTCACGACGTAGTTATTCACGCCGGCCTTGATCGCTTCGATCACGCGTGTTTTCTCGTTCTCGGTCGTCACCATGATGATTGCGGTCTTGTGTCCTTGCTCACGGTACGCTTTGACGAACGTAATGCCGTCCATATTGGGCATATTCCAATCGACGAGCAGCAGGTCCGGGTTGAACGCAGCAACCTTGGTCAGCGCATCTTGCCCGTTACATGCCTCTTCCACCTCGGTGTATCCGAGCTGATTGAGGATGCTCCGCTCAATGTTCCGCATCGTCTTCGAATCGTCAATCACCATTACGCGCATTTGAGAGCCTCCGGGGCGCTGAGATGACTAGGCAGCCGCCGGCTCGCTGGCCTGCGACACGCCTACCTTCTTGATAGATACATCGACGGAGAAGCCGCCGCACGACGACTCGCACGGAATCGAGATGCAGACGCTGCCGCTCGGCTGCTGGACCGTGTGGCCCTGGCCGATCACCACCGACGGACAGCTGATGCGGACCTGCTGGCCATCGAATTTCGCTTTGGCGCCGCCGGAAATCATGTTCACCAGCTCGCCCACCGCGTCGGCGAAGTCGTCGTTCTTTATATCGATGGGCGAACCGACGAAACACTCGACAATCTTCGAAGCCGTTGCGGCGGGGAGGCTCAGCACAACCGTACCCACCACGTCCCCCGTCATTCCGATAATGGCGGAGACGTCATTCTGCAGATGCGGCAGCCGACCCGGCACCGGTTTCCCGAACGACACGTCTTGGCGGAGCATTGTCTGGAAGACATTCTGCGTCGCCTCGATGAATGCAGTCACGTAAATGGGATTCAACGCGTTGCTCATGCATGGGCTCCGAGGCGCTGATAACTTCCATGGCACGGAGGCGGCAACCGTACGTCACCCCACCCGTCCAGACGACGGCAAGAACGCGCCCGCAGGTTCGCTCCGCCATAGCGTGATCGACCATCAGATACGACGACTTGACGGACATACCGCGGTCGCGCCGATCCTGCCGCTTCTTCCGAGCCCAAGCCCTTCCCGCGCTGCCCACCCGTAGCCAGCGCGGCGCCGCGCGGTCCGTGGGCCGCGACCCGAGGCCCAAAGCCCCACAACCTCGACTCCAGCCGGAAACCGCCCCTGTGGAATTCGATTGGACGCGTCCAACCCCAGAATCGCCCTTCAGTGCTTCGATCGTTTCAGGATGATTGCGGTCCGATCATCCGCGGCCGGCGCCCCGCCTGTGAACTGGTCCAGCGTCTCCCGAACAGATGCCAGAATCTGCGCCGGCGAGCGCCGATGGTGAAGCGAGAGCACCTCGACCACCCGCGCCAGGCCGAACTGCTCGTTCTCGTCATTGACAGCCTCGAACACGCCATCGGAAATCACCGCGAAGATGTCGCCCGGATTCATATCAATGGGATCGGGCAGCTGGATCTCCAGATCGTCGAGTACTCCGAACGGGGGCATATCGGCGTTGAGCACCTCGACTTCGTCACGAGCGGCGTCATACCGAAGCAGCGGCGCCTGCCCGGCGCTGAAACTAACCAAGGTGTGATCGCGACCGTTCAGCTCGCCCAGCCACGCAGTTATGAAGCGGGCGTCCGGAAGGTCCGCACAAAGTTGGTCGTTGAGGTGACGAACGATCGTCAACAGATCCTCACCCATCCGAACCGCCATCCGCAGCATCGCCCTGATCTGGGTCACACAAAGGGCGGGGCCGATCCCGTGCCCGGTCGCATCGGCCAGGAGGAACACCGCTCGATCGGCGCGGTGGGTCAGACGAGCGCCGCGACGACCGTCCCGTGCGCGCTCGTACCCGATGACGTCATACGTGTAGCCGATCACATCGTACGTATCGCCGCCGGTCTCGTCCGCCGGCTCGCTCCAGGCGTCGATCTCGTATCCGCGCACGACCGGCAGACGATCGGGGAAGGTGCTCTGCTGAATCTGCCGCGCAAGCTGAATGTCGCGCTCGAGCTTCATCAGTGACTGCAATCCTTGCCGCATCCGATCATGCGCCTCAGCGAGCTGTCGCACCTCTCGTACGTTCGTTTCGACAGGCTTGCCCGGCTCAAGATCACCCCGGCTGATGCGATCGCTTTGGCGAACCAGCGCCTCGATCGGCCGGCTGTAGTAACCAGCCAACATGACGGCTCGGATGATCGCCCCCGCCAGGACCGCCACGGTAATCAGAACGATCCACGCCCGGACCTGCGACAAGCCGCCCAGCAGATCAGACTCGGGCACGACTACCGCGATCATCAGCTCCCGCCCGGGACCGAGACGAAACGGCCTCAGGCCGGCCCACCACGCTTCGCCATCGCTGATGAACCGAAACGCATCGCGCGCCTGCTCCGGCTGCTGTGAATACGCCTCGACACCATCCGCTGCAATAACAAGACCCAATTCGGAGGGGCGCTTCAAGATCGCCTCCGCCCGAGCCTCAGGATCCCCGAATCGCTCGTGACCCGGCAAGCCGATCAACCGATCGTCCTTCGCCATAACGAACGCCATGCCGTGCTCGCTGGGGCGCAAGCCCACCGTGAATTCGCTGATGTCGTTCAGCAACACATCAAACCCCACGACGTGATCCAACCCATCGCCCGGATCGAACGTCAGCGAGGCCGTAATCCCCGGCGACTTCGCGGTGAAAAAGATATACGGTTCGGTCCACACTACGACAGGTTCCGCATCATGCGGGACTGATGCAGGCGGCGCTTCCTGCCGGGCCGAGAGCGCACCGGTGTACCACGGCCGTTCGCGCGGATCGTAGTCCAGCTCCCGCCACGACTCGATCGGCTCCGGGTGCTTCTCGGACCATGCCAGCCAACGGGTTCGTCCCCCCCACTGGTCGCGCCGCGTCTGCCGGCTCGACCATCCGTTCGCCTCGCGCCGCACCATGTGCTCGCGCCCTCGCTCATCCGCGATCATCAAAGCCGAAATCTGCGGAAGCTGCTCCATCATCGGTGCGAGCAGACCGTTCAAATCGTTCGGCTGCTCGTGATCGAGCCGGCCGGCGACCCCCCACGTCCGCACGACCCGCAAGCCACCGGCGACCGGATCAAAGAACCGTCGGAGCTGCGCCTCGGTTTGATCCAGCGTCTGTTCGATGAGCGAGGCTGACAGCGTCCTGACCACGCGCCTCGCCGCCAGATACATCGTGGCCTGAATAGCCACGCTCAGCAGCACGATCATGACGATCAAGTTGCCCAGCAGACTTCTTCGGATCGAAACGGCGCTCTTCATTCATACACACCCGCCGCGTGACCCGCACGCTGCGTGCTAGTGTAACGATAGTATTCGAATTCCGCCCCCCCATTTAGCCCCGGGTGAACACACCTGGGGCGATCAGCG
>JADFNO010000284.1 GCA_022563315.1 Planctomycetota bacterium
GGACGAGACCCGACGCGTGATGAAGATCGCGCGACATCCGATCAGCCTCGATCGGCCGGTCGGTGAATCCGAGGACTCGCAGTTCGGCGACTTCATCGAAGACGAGCGACAAGAGGCCCCCGCCGACACCGCGACCAGCGAGATGCTGCGGGTTCGCATCCATGACGTGCTCAAAACCCTGACCTACCGTGAGCGCGAGATTCTCAAACTTCGGTATGGCATCGGCGACGGCTATACCTATACGCTCGAAGAAGTCGGGCGAATCTTCAAGGTCACCCGCGAGCGCGTTCGTCAAGTCGAATCCAAAGCGATCCGCAAGTTGCAGCATCCGGTGCGCCGCCGGCGATTGGCAAGCTTTCTCTCGGGGCCAACCGAACCAACAACGTAAGAAGTTGCGCGCAGCCGCGCACTAGCGACATTCCTGCAGCGAGACGCAAATCGTCTCGCTGTTTTCTTTGTGCGACTGGCATGTTGTTTTTAGCGAACCGCAGCGCGCCGGAGAGCGAATAGATAGGTAGACAGATTTCACCGAAATGGGCGCCGGTCGGGGAGGCCCGGACAACGCCGGCCAGGCAATCGTCCGCCCGCCGCCACCGGGGGACGGTACTCGCCGGCCATTTGCTGGGCTTGATCCCCGACCGGGCCAGCCCACCTTGGTGAATGCTCACACCATCGCGTGGTTGGTTTATCATCACCCGGCTATGCCGAGCGATGTGTTGCTGCTGTACGACGAGGCGATGCTGGCGCACGATCCGCACCCCGATCATCCCGAGCGGCCGGATCGGCTTCGTGCCGTTCGTGATGCGCTGCAGCAACAACCGGTTCCGGGAACGCGCTGGAGCGTTCCGCCGCCGGCCGAGCGCGAATCGATCGCGCGCGTTCACAGCGTCGCGCATATCGATCGAATCGAGTCGCTTCGTGGCCAAACGGCGGCTCTGGACGTCGATACCGCCATCTCACCGGGAAGTGTTGAGGCGGCGCATCTCGCGGCGGGAGCGGCGATCGAGGCGGTGATCGCGGTGGTGGATGGCCGGGCTGCACGCACGTTTGCCTTGGTTCGACCGCCGGGACATCACGCCGAAGCCGACCGCGCGATGGGGTTCTGCCTGTTCAACAACATCGCAATCGCCGCCGCTCATGCCCGAGATAAACTTGGCTGCGAGCGCATCTTGATCGTGGATTGGGATGTCCACCACGGCAACGGTACGCAGCAGGCGTTCTACCGCGATTCGAACGTCTTGTTCTTCAGTACGCACCAATCACCGTTCTATCCTGGCACCGGCGCAGTAAATGAAACCGGCGCGGACGATGGCATTGGGTACACGGTGAACGTCCCCCTCCCGCCGGGTCTGGGGGACGCTGCGTATCGCGCGATCTTCGCCCAGCTTCTCATTCCAATCGCCGATTCGTTCGCACCCGATCTGGTGTTGGTCTCAGCCGGCTTCGATTCGCATCGTAAAGATCCGATCGGCGGAATGATGGTGACCGAGCGGGGGTTTGCCTCGCTCTGCGCGGTCGTTCGTGACATCGCCGATCGCCATGCGGACGGCCGGCTTGCGCTCATCCTCGAAGGCGGCTACGATCTGGCGGCGCTGGCGGGCAGTGTCCGCGCCTGTGTCGAGATTCTGGCGGGATCAGCCGCGCCGCAGCCCGATGGTCGGTGCGACCCGCGATCGGACACGGTCGTCGATCTCGTGCGTCGTGTTCACGCCGGCACTTGGCCGCTGTGATCCAGCGCGTTGCGAAGTCGTCCGCACGGACGTATCCTCCGCCGTCGAATCGCAGTTGACCCCACCAACAAGGAGATGGATGTGATGCGTCATGATCGAATTGTCAAAGGAACGGTGCTTTGTACGGCTTTTATGTTCGGGCTCGCGATCGGCGGCTGCCAAAGTTCCGGGGGCCGTGTACAGCTCGGGTATGAGGTCTTCGCCGATCCGCAACTGATGGACGTGGACGTGCAACAGATTCTCGACCAGGCCGAAGCCGCGGCGAAGACCGAGCAATCACTGTTGCGCGTCGATGCTGCCGGAACGCCGCAGACCTGTCGAATGCACATGATCGTGGTGGATCGTTTTGGTCTCGTCATTGGTCGGCGATCGATGCCGGATGCCTGGGCGGGAAGTGTCTCGATCGCTGAGTCCAAGGCCTTTACCGCGGTGGCGTTCAGTAGTGATGAAAACGCGCTGACCTCGCGCAGTATCGGCGCGCTATCGCAGCCGGGCGGAGCGCTATGGAACATCGGCAACTCCAACCGGGAACACGGGATCATTGAGTTTCCCGGCGGTGTGCCGCTGTATCGAGACGGCAAGCTCATCGGCGCGATTGGCGTCAGCGGCGACGGCGTCGAGCAGGATGAGAACGTCGCCGAGGCCGGCGCTGCCGGGTTCGAGCCGATTGAAGCGATCCGCATCGACATCGTCACCAAAGGCGGCGTGGCGTACACGGATCGGCCCGGCGGCAAGTAGATGCGGCGGTCAACGAGGCGAGCCTAATTTCATAGCCGCGGATGCATATCCGCGGGCTCTTGCGCGAGGCTACATCAACCCGCAGGTATCAACCCGCGGCTATGAATGATGCCCTGATCGCGCCGCTCGTTCGCCCCCGCGCTGCGGGCGGGATGCTGC
>JADFNO010000137.1 GCA_022563315.1 Planctomycetota bacterium
CCCGCCCGGAACTGCTGGCGGTCGCGGTCCGCCTTGATCGGGGCCTGGGTCTGCGCGACCGGCTGGGATCGGCCGAAGCGATCCGAACCGGGGGCGTCCAAGATGCCGGTTTCGCCGGGCTCGTTCAGCAGGACGCAGAGCGTGTGGCCCAAGCGCTCGATATCAAGTCGGCCACGCCCATCGTGGTGACGCGCGGTTGGATCGTCGCCGGCGGGTTGATCGCGGCGTTGGGTTTGGGGTTTGCGTTCGTGCCGCCGTTGACTCGAACCACACGCGGGCAAGACCGGGCGCACACAGCCGAAGATCAGGCCGAACTCCAACAACAGCAGCAGGAAATTACCCAAACGATCCAAGAAGCGATTGCCGCAATCGACGACGACACGCTGGATGACCGGATGCGGGACGACGTTTCTTCGTTGCAGCGCTTGGCTGAACAGCTCGGCAATGAAGGCGCGTCGTCGGATGAAGTGGCGGAGGCGCGCGATCGATCCGCTGGGGAACTGGCAGCGTTAGCGGACCGACTGGCTGAGCAATCACAGCGGAACCTGCGCGCCGCTGAGGCCGTGGCCGAGCGTTTTGCCGGGGTGGAGCCCGCCGACGCCCCGATGTCCGCCCAGGAGTTCGCCGAAGCGCTGCGCAACGGCGAGTTCGGCGAGGCGGCGGATCTCCTGGATGAACTTATGGCGAGTAAGGAGGACCTGTCAGCCGAACAACGCAGCGAAGTGGCCGAGCATCTACGCGATATGAGTGAGCAACTGACCGAGCCGAGCGACGCGGCGATTGACGAGCAATTCGACAGCGCCCGCGAAGCGCTGCGCGATCTGGGCTTGGACGAGCAGGACGTGGATGATCTGCTGGGCGATGAAACGTCCACGGATGATCTTCAACGCGCGTTGGAAGAAGCGGATGTTGACGAGGACGTGGCGCAAGAGCTCGTTGATGACATCGAACGATCCAAGCAGCAGCAGCAGGTCGACAAGCAGGCGGATGACGAGGCTCGATCGTTGTCCGAGGCGATGGAGGATGTTGCGGATCAACTGGAGCGCCCTGAACCAAAGTCGTCCGACCAGCCGCCCCAGCCTGAGTCCAACCAATCGGGGGATCAGCGCGAAGGACGTCCAGCCGAACAGCGCTCCGCTGACCGCTCTTCGGACCAGCGCGACGCAACTACCGACGAGGGCGGCGTGGCCGAACGGCGCGAGGTTGCGGTGGAGCCGGCTGAGGGTGAGCAACCCCAATCGCCGCCAAGCGAACCGGACGATCAACAATCGGGCGACCAACCGCAGCGCGAGGTGCAGGAACGATCCGCGCCGCCGCCAGGCGAGCCGCCCGGTGTTCAGCCCCAACCGTCGCCTGACAACGGAAGTCGCCGATCGTTACAGGAAATGTTGCGCCGTCTGGCCGGCGCTCAGCGTGACGCGGACAAAGGGCAAGCCGACAGCCGGCGGTTGCGCGACGCCGCCCGCAAACTCGCCGATACCCTCAGCGAGCAAGAGAAGCAGCGCTTCGCCGAGCAGTGGCTGCGCGAATTCGGCTCGAAGCCGGGAACTGATGACGCCCAACGTGCCGAGACATCACCGCCCGAGTCACCAATCTTTCGTGAAACCGAGACGGTCGACATCGGGGGCGACGAAGCGGCGAAAAACATCATCGCCCGCTGGCTTGGTGACGAAGTAATCGAAGGCGAGCCACAGCGCACGCAGCGCAGCGGCGAGGTCATTCGACGCGCCCAGTCGGCGGCGGAGCAAGCGGTCGATCAGACCGCCGTCCCGCGACGCTACCACGAACTGATTCAGCGCTATTTCGGCAAGCTTGACGAGACGGTCCAGAGGGCTGCGTCATCGTCGAAGTCGGCCCCGGCCGAGCCCGCGCCGAACCCAACGGCCAAACCGGATGGATCGTGAACCTCCGTTTCGATCAGCCTGAATTGCTGCTACTAAGTCTGCTGGGCATCCCCTTGGCGGTGCTCGGCTGGCGCTGGCTGTCCGAGCTCGATCCCATGCGCCGCAGCGTGGTGACGCTTCTGCGCGTGGGGCTGTTGACCACGCTTGCTGTCATTTTGGCCGGTCCGCGCACGATTCAAGAGCACGATGACCTCACCGTCATCGGACTGCTCGACATCAGCGGGTCGATCGCGCGGTTCGCCCAGTTGCCGGAGATTCCCGAGCTCGGCCGGCGCTCCAATCTCGAATACCTGCGCCGATGGTTTCGTGCCGCGACACAAAACAAAGCGCCCGATGATCGGTTCGGCCTGATCGTCTTCGACGGCAAGGCGACGGTAATCTCCGTGCCGACGAAAGGCGACTACATCGACGACGACCTTGATGTGCGCACCATGGAAGGGACGAATCTCGCCGAGTCGATCACGTTGGCGTTGGCGATGTTCCCCGCTCAGACCGCGAAGCGACTCGTGCTCATCAGTGATGGCAACGAGACGATCGGGGACGTGCTTCAGGCTGCTCGTCAAGCTGCGGCCGGGTCGCTTGTTTACCAAGATGCGCCGCAACTGAGTCGGGTTTCGATCCCCATCGACGTGGTGCCGATCGAGTATGAAGTGACGGGCGACGTGCAAGTGGTGCGCATCGAGACGCCGCCGATCGCGCAGCCGGGCCAGACGATCACGGTCCGCATCCTGCTCTCGTCGACGGCAGTCGTGCCGGGGCGCTTGACGCTACGGCGCGAGGGTGAGCCGATCGACCTCAATGGGGCCGAAGCGGGTGTGGCCCGACAGATCGTGGTCCCGCGGGGCGAATCGATTCAACTGGCCCAGGCTGTTCTCGGCGAGACCCCAATCAACCGATTTGAAGTAGTTTTCGAGCCTGACGACCCCACGGCTGATGCGCTTCCGGAGAACAATCTTGCCGAGGCGTTCACGGCCACGCCGAGCCGGGGCAGCGTGCTCGTGGTCGACGCGCACACAGCGGAACGGTCCAACGTGCTGGCCGAGACGTTGCGGCGAGCCGATCTTCCCGTCCGCGTTGTGGGGCCGGACGCCCTTGGTGATGATCTACTGTCGCTGCAAAGTTACGACCTGATCATTCTCGACAACGTCGCGGCGCACGAACTGAGCACCCAACAGCACGAGTTGCTGAGTCGCTACGTCCACGATCTGGCGGGCGGGCTCATCATGATCGGCGGCAAGAATAGTTTCGGGGCTGGGGGGTGGAATGGAACGGCGCTGGAGGCGGTGCTGCCGCTGGAGCTCGACCCGCCGATGGAGGCGCGTCTGCCTGCGGCCGCCCTCGTGCTCGTGCTCGATAAATCAGGATCGATGAACCAGCCGGTCGCCGGCGCGAGAGCGTCCCAGCAGCGCGTTGCCAACGAAGCGGCGGCCCTGGCCATCGAATCGCTGCGTAGCGAAAGCCTGATCGGCGTCATCACGTTCGACTTCTCCGCTCACATTCGCGTGCCGATGCAACGAAATGACGATCCGAAGCGCATCGCCGACCGCGTGCGCGGCATCACCGCCGACGGCGGGACGAATCTGGGCCCCGCCCTTCGCGCCGCTTTGGACATGCTCAAAAACGTCGAAGCGGAACGCAAACGTATCGTTTGCCTGAGCGACGGCCGATCGCATTCTGCGAATCTCGATGACATCGTCATCGCGATGACGGCCCAGAACATCAAGCTCACCACCATCGCGATTGGAGATGACGCCGACTACGTAACCTTGCGCCGTTTGGCCGAACTCGGCGGCGGTGAGTTCTATCGTGTTCACAATCCGCGCACGCTACCGCGAATTCTCGTCGATGCTGTGCAAGTGATCAACAAGCCGCTTCTGAAAGAAGTTCCGTTCTCGCCCGTGGTGCGCCCCACCGGCTCGATCCTCACGCTTGGGATGGACTCAGCGCCGATCCTGGGTGGATTGGTCATCACCGCGCCGCGCGATGATCCCAAAGTCATCGTGGAAATGACGGATCCCGACGGCGATCCGCTGCTGGCGCATTGGCAAATCGGAATGGGGCGGACTGCGGCCTTCACGTCCGACGCCGACGGCGCGTGGTCGCAGCGTTGGATTGACTGGCCGGGCTATTCAGCGTTTTGGGCGCAGCTCGCGCGAACCATCGCTCGGCCGCCGACCAGCCACGATACGGAGCTGACCACGATCATCGAGCACGGTCGGTTGAATATCACGCTCGAAGCCGCAGATGAAGAGACGGGCTTCCTGGATTACATGCATGTCCAAGGCGCTGTCTACGCACCCAACGGCGACGCGATTCCCGTGCGGTTGCGCCAGACCGCGCCCGGGCGATATGAGGCGTCGGTGGCGGCGACGGCCCCCGGGAATTACGTCGTGGCCCTCAGCCCGCGCCGCGGCGACCGCCGATTGGCCCCGGTGATCGGGGGTGCGACGCAATCGTCGAATCCGGAGTTTCGGCGCCATCAATCAAACCGCGCGCGGATGGAGCAGATCGCTCAACTAACCGGTGGGCGAGTGCTTGAGATCGCGAATCCGCAAGCGGTTGATTTGTTCGATCGCACGGGAATGCCGACAAGCGTGTCGGCGCTGCCCGCGTGGCGGACGATCCTGTGGTGGTCGTTGGTGGTCGTGCTGCTGGACGTGGCGGCTCGACGATTGGCGTGGGACTTCCAACTGCTGCGCAAGTTCGTAGCCATGGCGTTGGCGCGCGTCGCTCCGGCCCATGTGCGCGGCGGCGAGGCTGCGGCAACATTGGCATCACTGCGACACGTCAGCGCGCAAGTGGATCGGAAGCTCTCAGCCGGTGCGGTTGCCAGCGCGCCAAAGCCCGAGGCTCGCCGACCGAAACACCCGCCTCCGGACATTGCGCCGCCGGAGTCATCCAAGGTCGCAGCGGCACTGGCGTCCTTCCTCGGGAAACGTTCAGCCCAAACGCACGAAGAACCCCAACCGCCCGAGCCGCCGATCTCTGAGACGGACGCAAGCGAAACCACCAGCAGCCTCCTCGCCGCCAAGCGCCGCGCGCAAAAGCGCCTTGGCGCAGCCGATGATCCGAATACCGATGAAGATGAATCCCGCGCCGTTTAGCGGCCGCCGCGCAGCGACGCGGTTGGTTCGCATGTGCAACTTGGTCACTGAAGTGACCAGGCCTTGGGGGGAGCGACCGCGTTAGGTATACGCCCGCACGATTTCGGCCTCAGGGTAGTACCAAGCCATGATGTCGCGATGGGACTTGCCGGAGCGGGCCAATTGTTCTGCGCCGTATTGGCACATCCCGGCGCCGTGACCGAGCCCGTGACCCTTGAAGATCACCGTCGATTCACTGACAACCGCACGCAAGTACGAACTCATCAACGGCTGCTTGGGCCGGGACAATCCCTGGCCTTGTTCGTAGTTGGCGGCGCGCATGAACGTCTCCGCGCCAAGCTCCACCCGGTTCGCGCGAACATCGGTAACGGCGTATCGCACTGGTCTTTGATGTACGTTGGACTCGACAACCTCGATCGAGGCGATCGTCGCCAGTCCGGCGAGGTCCTCACGGCCCCGACGCTTGCCGTAGGCGATCAAACGGCGCGTCAGCACTTGGACCGGTCGCTGGATCGTCCAGTTGGCAACCTTGACCGTGATGCAGATGTCCTCACCTTCTCGACCGGCAAGCGGCGCAATGTCATTGGCAGGATGGTTGCCGATGACATCAACAGCGCGCGCCGCCAGTCCGCCACAACAGCTTGAGTAATATCCGGGAACGAGCGCGGCGTCGTAGGCCAGCACCTGGCCGCGGGTCGTCCTGACCGCGTCGAGCGTGTCGTCGTGCTCGATGCGCCCGATGTAGACCTGCGACCTGGCAGTGTTCGTGACATCGTACGCTCGACGCCCCCGGAACAATGTGTGCTCGGAGCACGCAAAGCTTCTGGCCGCAATCGCCTGCGCCGCCCGAGTCTGAAGATGCCAATGATCGAACAGCTCCGCGGCGACAACACCGGGCAAGTAGGCTTCCAGCGGAACGAGGTTGATCACGTCGAATGCTTCGGGCCCCTGATCCGTCCGCGCCACGAGACGCAGTGACCCCGGGTAGAGGCGATCATTGATGTGTACCGCGGGGCCGGCGCCGGCGAGCGAGGCGATGTCGAGTCCGTCCAGGTTTTCCACCGGCGCGCGCCGGCTATCTTTGTCAACGATCGACCATCGACCCGATTCAACACACAACTGCAACGGCCCGCGGAGAACGACCGTTCCGGGCGCGGAGGCGAGCGGAAATACGCGCAGCCATTGATCGGTCTCACCGATCTGGACGGAAGGCGTCTCGGCGCGGGCCCGGAAGACGCGGACTCGCATCATTGGCTCGACGGTCGGCAGCGGCGGACGCCGAGTGCGCTTGATCCCGGACAAACCCGGCCCGGCGCTATCAGCGGTGGAGGCCTCGCTGACCTGACCCGACGAGTTCGATTCCGACTCACACGCGCTCAGCGCTGCCGGCGCCGCCGCCAGCGCGGCCATTCGCGCGAGGAAAGACCGACGAGATGGATTGGCCCGTCCGTGGATACGAGTAGTGTACTTCGTCAGCCCCGACCGCGGCGAGCAAAGCCCCGTCACCAGCGCCGGTAGCGGTTACGAAACAGCTTTACTCCAGACTTCGCAGGCCGAGGCCGAAGTTGATCAGCTTCTCGTCGATCTCGGTCAGACTCGTCTGGCCGAAGTTCTTGACCCCCATCAGCTCCGCCTCGGTGCGGGTGGCGAGATCGCCGATCGTCTGGATGCCGAGAAACTGAAGGGCCTTGCGGGCCCGAACGGACAAGTCCAGGACCGAAATCGGCTTGCCGAGCACGGCTTCGGAGGCTTTGCCGCGCAGCTGCTCGTAGATCTCCTTGCGAAGCCTACTAAACTGGCCCTCAAGACCCTGGCCGAGCCGAATCCCCTTGGAGGCCAACATCGTCTTTATCTCGACGAGCGAGGTCTCGCCAAAGTTCTTATAGCTCAGCAGCTCCGCCTCGGTAATCTTCAGCAAGTCGCCGAGCGTGCGGATCTGCATCTTCTTGAGGCAGTTGCGGGCTCGGACGGAAAGCTCGAAGTCCGTGACGGGCGTGTCCAGCAGGGCGTTGCGCTTGGCGAGATCGCGGGCATGCTCCTCGTCGTAGTACATGTCCTTGGACGCCTGCACGTCCTTCATGTACCGCAGCGCGCGGGGATGATTGGGGCTCGTTTCGAGAATCTGCCGAAGGCACTTCTCCGCTTGGGCAATCTCGCCTCGGTCCTCGTAGACCACGGCGAGGTTCAGCAAGGCGTTGACATACGGCTGATCGCGCAGGCACAACTGCTCGTACATCGCGACCGCGTCATCCTCTTCCCCCAGCAGATCGAGGAAGTAGGCCAGCTTGAACTCATACTCGGCGTTGTCGCCAACCTGAACGGCCTTGCGAAGCAAGACCACGGCCTCGTCCCGGTCTCCATCAGCCTCGGCTTGCATCGCGGTCTGATAGTGGGCCTGGGCCGCCTGGGGGTCGATAGCGACCGCCCGGGAACCGATCATCGTGTCAAGGACATCCTGACTCACCACGACTACCTCCAAAAATAGCTTGCCCCCGCGTAGCGATGAATCCCCTAGCGTAGCACCCCGGTCCCGGACAGACAAACAAGCCCGCCTGGCCCCGGGTCGATCAGTCCTCAGCGGCCTCCCCAGCCTCGGCCATCGACTCGGCGATGTCGCGCACAGAAGCGTCGGCAGCCCCGGCCGGGAGACCGGGGCCGATCGGGGCAACCGCCATCGCCTCCTTCTGGGGGGTAGCCAGCAGTTTGATCGACCGCCAGCGACCGGACTCGAACCGCCAGGACATCGTGATGCCGTAGATGATGATGTACACCGAAGCCCCGATCCACGGCCCGACGGATTCCAACTGCGGCCACAGGACCGTCATCGCCCACCCGCCGGCCACGATAAACGTCCAGCTATAGATAACGGTCACGATGCCCGGCCAGACGGTGTCGCCGGCCCCGCGCAGACCGCCGGTGTAGACGATCCCGAACGCGTCGACCGTTTGGAAGATCGCCGCGCAGATCATCAGCTTGGCGCCGATCGTGACGATGCGTTCAGCTTGCTCGGCGGTCACGTCGCTCCCGCCGACGAACCAACCAATCAGCTCGTGGCGGAAGACGTAGAAGATGACGGCGCATCCGGTCATATAGACCACCGCCATCCCCACGCCGAGTCGCGCGCGGGCTGCGGCTATTTCCGGCTGCCCGGCCCCGATGTACTTGCCGACCAACGACGTCACCGCCACCGAGAAACCCACCGCGGGCATGAAGCTCAGGTGCATGAACTTCAGCGTCGCCCAGCCCGCGGTCATGTGATCAGCGCCAAACTTGCCTACAAGGACCGTCATGAACAGCGACCAGCAGACGATCTCGTTGCCGAACTGAAGCGCGGCCGGCCAACCAATCTTCACGATATCCTTGATCGGCTTCCAGGCTGGGCGCCAGGCGCTGCGCGAGTGAAGCTCCGCGTTCATCTTCGGGCCGAGGAAGATCGCGGCGGGAATGGCGACCTCGACCAGCGTTCCGATCACGGTGCCGATCGCGGCCCCGAAGAGGCCCATTGCCGGTACGCCGGGCACACCTGGAATACCCCACGCCGGGATACCCGCTTCACCGAAGATCAGCACGTAGTTGGCGATGATGTTCACCGCGTTGCCGACGAGTGCGGAGACCGTCACCACCTTCGGTCGATGCAGGCCGAAGAAATAGTGATGCAGACCCTTACCCGCCATCAAAATGACGGCCCCGAGGATGAGGATCTGCGCGTAGCCGGTCTCCAGCCGAATCAGTTCCTCGTAGTTCTTGATCGTGGCCGGATCGTGCATATGCCCAAACAGCCAGGGCAGGCATAACCCAAACGGCAGCAACACGACAAGCCAGATCACAAGGCTGAACCAAAACGAAGCCCAAGCGTACTTCGGGCCGTTCTCCGGCGTCTTCGCGCCGAGATTCTGACTAACGTAGGTATTGACGACCGTGAGGAAACCAAACGCGAAGGCGATCGGCGCGAACGACCAGATTCCGCCGTTGCCTTGCGCCGCCACCGCCAACGGATTGACTTGGGCGACCATCAGCCCGTCCATGAACTGCATGAGCGTGTAGCTGGTCATCGTCAGCACGGTCGGCCAGGCAATGAACCACACCTCGCGCAGTGCGTGCAGACGGCCGTCGGGTAAGTCGATTGGGGTTGAGCGCTTGGACATCGTCACGGGACCGGGCAAAGGCGGATCGTAGGCACGATCTGACGGGATGACTTGACCGTTCGGTCAAAAGATCGTGCTTCAGGCGTCCGATCACTCTACGATACAGTGCTTGGGCGTGCGATCCTCGGTGGATCGACTCGTTGGGCACACGAAGGGAGTCGGCGATGAAGAGGCGAGCGGACTTGATCGTGCCGGCGATGCTTGTGATCGCAACGATGATCGCACCGATCGGAGGCGCTACGGGGCCTACGCCAGCGAGCGGGATGGGTGGCGACGATGTCGATCCGCGTTGGCTTGACCGGCTGGACGGCGTCGATCGGGAATGTTTGAACGAGCTGATCGGCTACGCGCCGCCTCCATTTGCCGATGACCTGTCGTGGATAGCTGACGATCCGCTGCGGTGGAAGGATTTGCGCGGCAAGGTCGTTGTGATTCAAACTTGGACGAGCAAGACGCCTGCCGGACGCAATTGGGCCAGGCGGGTCGGTCGCCTCATCGATGAGGCTGCTCGGGACCAGGTCGTAATCATTGCACTGCACACGCCGCAAGGCGCGGACACGGCCCCGACGTACCTTGATCGCCGACCGTTGGAGGTATCAGTCGCGATTGACCCCAGCGGGAACTTCTGCGACTCGCTCGGCGCATACAAGCAGCCGGTCAATGTCATCATCGATCGCAACGGCACCGTGCGTTATGTGGGATTGAATCAGCGCGGCATTCGACGAGCGGTGGCGGACTTGATCGCTGAGCCGTTGGACGAATCGGCGACGCCCATCCGCAAGCCCGCCAATGAGCCGATCGCCGCCGCCGAGTTTCCGTTCTTTACGACGAAGGTCTCGCGTGCGACGGATATCCGTGGGAGGCGCGCCCCGGAGATGTATGTGTCGCAATGGCTCAACGGCACGCCGAACGCTCAAGGCAAGGTCGTGGTCGTTGACTTCTGGGCGACATGGTGCGGACCGTGCATTGCGTCGATCCCTCACACCAACGACCTTGCTGAGAAGTTCCGTGATGATGTCGTGATCGTCGGCATCAGCAGCGAAACCCCCAGCAAGTTCTGGCAAGGCATGGACAAGCTCGCCTCCCGTAAGGGGATCAACCTCGACACATTCCGTTATTACCTCGCACTTGATCCGAGCGCGACGATGAA
>JADFNO010000138.1 GCA_022563315.1 Planctomycetota bacterium
TCCATCGGGACACGCCGCATATTCGTCGGATCGGCGAAGAGAAGCTGGACCGCCGCCGCCGCCGCGATACCCGGCCCGCCGCTGGGTCGTGGAGCGCACGTTCGCGTGGTTGAGCAAGTGCCGTGCGCTTCTGATTCGGTACGACAAGCATTCATCGAATTACCTTGGACTCATCCAGTTGGCCTGCGCCTTACTCTGGTACCGGCGATTGAGCGTTTTGAGATAGTTACTTAGTGACGACTACATGCGGAACGTCTGACATCGTGAAGAGACGAAACGACCGTGGGATCAGTCAGCCAAATCATCAAGGTGAAAGAAGGAAGTTCGAGAAACTCCACCGGCACAACGTCGCTGGGCGCTTCGATCTGGGTGATGCCGCCGGTTCAGTTGTACGCGTTCCAATAGTTCGACCCGTTCCACTTCGGTTTCTCGTCCAAAACTGATGGTGGACTGTCGGTAAGCGGATCGAGCCGATCAGCTTGCTTTGTCGCCCAATCGAGCCAGCACTCTGCGTCACTTCCGGGGGCGACTTCACGTCGCACCTCGATCAGACTCTCGCGAGCAGCTTCGACGTACGTACGAATCGCCTGACTCTTGTGCCACGCCTCGGCCTCGCCCGTCAGTGTTGCTACGCGCTCTTCTTCCGCGCGAATCTCCTCGAGTTTCTCATAACGCTGGCGCTCCCATTCTTGTCGTCTGCGCTCCTGTTGTTCGCGCTCAAGCCGCAACTCTTCAAGACGCCTTCGTTCAAGCTTGATGTCTTCGGCAGTGCGATACAGTGTTGCAATGAATGTGTTGAGCAGGTTCTCGACCTGATGCCGTTTGGTGTCGGTGAATCGACGCCTTCTGCCGTTCAAAGGGCCCGAGGTGATCTCAAGGCAGAGTCGATCTGATGGCACGCGATTATAGAACCGATCGTTGCCGTGGAAGTAGGGTCCTCCCGCGCGCCCACTTCGGCCGTCGCGGTGTGGGTGCTCTTCCTCGACGGCGTCGCCGGAAAGTGCCCGTGGGATTTTGATACCAACGACAGCCGGCGCGGTTCGAGCGTGACACAGCCGGTGTGAGAGACGCTTCCACTGCTCCCACATTCCAGCGCTCTGAACACCGTGATCTGTCCCGTTCGGTTCCAAACCTCAGCCTGACGTGATCGATACTCCGACAACGAGATTCCAGACACTCAGGGTCTCGAACTCAACATAGTTCCCATTCGGGGGCTGGAGCCACCACATTGCTACGCGAGATGTTCCACATTCTCGCACGTTCCGGGGGTTGGTTCGAAGCGGTAGCCAATATCTCGGATGGTGTGGATCAACGTCGGTTTGTGGGGATCGAGCTCGATCTTTTCTCGCAGTGTGGTCACACACCGGTCAACGCTGCGCGTGTTCACGTAAATGCCGGAACCCCACACCGATCGGAGTATCTCTTCGCGAGTGAGTGCGCGGCCTTCATGCTCGGCGAAGAACGTAAGGAGCTTGAACTCCTTCGGCGTCAGGTTCAGTTCTTGGCTATCGCGCATCAGCCGGTGTGCGCCCAAATCCAACTCAAAATCCCCGAAGCGTAAAACGGCGGCGTCTACTCGATCCTTTCGACGCAACATCGCCTTGATGCGCGCCAGGAGCTCGTTCATGCTGAATGGCTTTGTTACATAATCGTCAGCGCCGAGGTTCAGACCCAAGACAATGTCAGATTCCTGCCCCTTGGCGGTAAGCATGATGATGGGGATATCCACTCCCTCATCGCGCAGTAAACGACAGACCTCGTAGCCATTGATCTTGGGCAGCATGATGTCCAGCAGAATGAGATCCGGTCGTACGCGCAGCGCAAGCTCAAGACCCGCTTCGCCGTCGCTGGCTGTCTTTACCGACATTCCGCTGTACTCGAAGTTGTCCTTCAAGACGCGCAGCATCGTCGGATCGTCTTCGATAATCAGAATGGTCTCGGTGGCGTTCATCTGTTGGTGGGGTCAGCCTTGATTCGCTGTGTTCGTTGCGGAAGCTGGGAGTCTTACCGAGAAGGTTGCGCCCTTTCCAAGTTCGCTCGTGACACCGATCGTCCCGCCGTGCGCCTTGACGATGAACTGCACGATGCTCAGACCGAGTCCGCAACCGGCCCGGCTGCGAGAAAGACTCTGATCAACCTGGTAGAAACGATCGAACACTTTCTTGACGGCTCGCCGAGACAACCCAATCCCGTTGTCTTGTACTTCCAGGCAGACGAGCCCGTTGTCGCAATACGCGCGACAGACAATATGTTTGTCATCACCGGTGTATTTGTGTGCGTTGTCCAGCAGATTGATCAACACCGTAGTGAGCGCATCGGCATCAGCATTTACGACAGGTAGATTCGGTTCGATCTCGCGATGTAGTTGACCTTCGAGCGAGGCGAATCGCTCGCGCATGGCCTCAGCGGCGGCGTCGATGATCGAGTCGATGTGAACTTCCCGAAACTCGAAGGCGTGTTTGTTGCGCTCCATGCGCGAGAACGCCAGGAAGTTGTCGATGAGCCGAGTCAACCGCGCGTTCTCGGTACTGATCAGCTCCAGGTACTCGGTTTGTTGTTGCTGATCACGGCAGCGACCCTCGAGCATCGTGTCAACGAGAGCGCGCATCGAAGCCAGCGGTGTTTTCAGCTCATGGGTCACCGTAGCCACAAGGTCGTTTCTGATACGGGCAAGCCTCATCTGCGCGCTCACGAATCGCCCGATCACAACGGTCAGAAGTGCGATCGTTCCAACCACGATCGCGCCCGTCCAAAGATAGGCTGATATGCGTTTGTCAGCGGCCGAGACAAACGGATCGTCGCCGGTCAACTGAAGCGCAACGGACCATCCGCTGAGTGGTTCTTCCATTGCCTTCACAAGTAAGGGCTCCGGCAGGGCTGGGTCCGCTCCAGGCGGCAACAAGGTGATTGTTGCTTGCGACAGCGCGAACTCATCATCGGTCAGAGCACGGGTCTCTGAGAGTACGCGCTGCTCGCGCAGAAGCGCAACCACCCGGCCGTCGGATGAGGCAAGGCGCCACTGGTCGTCACTGCGTGTTCGTTGCAACACTCCAATTTCCGGGGGCGGGGGCGGTGGATTGGTTTCGATATACGTCGCAGAGCGCGCCTCAGCGTCGAGCGTCACAAGGCTCTGTCGATCAACACCCAACGACTCGAGTTGCTGCATGATGAACAGCCGTTGACTACTTGCCATGACTGTGTTGGAGTAATCGGTTACCAGCGCTTGCAGTTTGGAAAGTGTCGTTGCGCGTGCATCAACATCTTCATCTGAAATCAAATGGAGTGCAAACAGTAGCGCGTTGGGTGCGATCAGGTTTCCGTGCTGATCGAGCGATTCTCGGTACTTGAGTTCCGTGAGCGTTCCCGTCAGAATATTCAGTGCCGCCTCACCTTGCTGCGACTTCGCCAGACACCGCGCCTGGGCCTGCAACGCTTGGGCAGCCTCGGATCGAGTGACCGCAGCGACTGCGATCGCCCCATAGGCTCGGGCGCCCGCGGTGTAATCGAGTTGTTCGTATTCCAACCGTTCGGCGTTCTGCCACGGCTCGGTTTGCGACGGGTCGAGTCCGGGGGTTGGTTGCGCGGGCGATGGATATTCGACTCGACCTAATGAATCGTAGATGACGACGCCGTCGGCCAAATCATCTCGAATAACACGGGCGAAATGAGCGGCGCTACTGATCGGTTCGTTGGGAAATGCGAGCTGCGCTGCTCGATCGGTCCAATATGATGCGATTCGTCGCTTGGCGACGTTGAGTTGGTCTTCGTATACGGAAACTATTTTTTGACGTGCAGCCAAGCGTTCGTTGCTGATCGCCTGGGTCATAAACCACAGCACGCAGGCGCCGGAAACACTCACCGCCACGAGCAGGAGCACGAGTATCGGCCAGGAGCTTTGCTGGCGCTGTTTCGTGCGGATGCGTTTCAATGCGTGTGCCATACGTGAGAATCGCCTACGGTTGCTTGTTCGATTGCACTTTAGTGTACGCGCACAAAAAGTGAACGGGCGGTGCGCCACGTTGGCACACCGCCCGTGATTCCCTATCAGTTATGAGAAACGCTCTGATCCACTGGCAGGAAGTTCTCCATGACCCAGATGTCGCCGCCATCGGCATCGCTCCGGCCAAACGCGATGCGCCGCCCATCGGGATGCAGGGATAGTTTCCTCACGTTGAACTCCAACGTCAGCTTGCGCAGTTCGCCGCCTGTGGCGGGAATAATCCACAGCTCATCCGGCTGGTCGGAGGCGCCGGGCCTTCCAACGACAACATGTCGTCCATCAGGTGTCCACGAGATCCCAACACCCCAAGGGAATGTCTTGCCCTCGGGTACTCTCAACAATTCGCGGGGCTCCCCGCCCGAAGCCGGGATCGTCATTACCACGTTCGGGAACACAGCCTCCGAAGATTCGCAGAATGCCAACTGCCGTCCATCAGGCGAGCAGGCCAACATGTAGATGTTGGTCTCCGCTTTATACAATTCGCTCTCCTGGCGAGTCTTCAGATCAAAAGTCATGATTGATTGACCGCGCACGTAATTGATCTGCTTTCCATTGTTGGAAAAAACGTGATATCGCGGCCCGGCGGTTGAAGGATCCTTCTCCGGCCCATCCTGCACGAGCGTCGTGAAGTCCTCCGTTTGCACGTCGACCAGGTACAGGCCGTTGTTACGGCTGGGGGCATCTTTCACACGACCGACGACAAGGATCGAGCGCCCGTCGGGAGACCATCGTGGCCGGCCGTAAGCCTGCGCAGCACCCATTACCAAGGACTTGGGTGAGAGGTCCCGCTCCTGGCCTGTCTCAACGGACTTGATCACAAGCGTGTACGATTCCTGAGAACTCCTGCGCGACGCATAGGCCAGGTACTTCCCGTCAGGCGACCAAGTTGGCGCAAGGTTCGTTCCCTCAAAACGCAGTGCCGTCTTGGTCGGAGGAGCTAGCATTCTTCCAGTTTCAAAGTCTAGCGCAGCGACGTAGATATCAGAGTCAGGCTTCCCAACACCGTAGTAAAAGGAACCATTTGAGGCGAATCCCTTAGGGTAGAACCGATCCGAGGTTTCCTTGATCTGCGTCGGAGTGCCCATCGGCTTCCCATCCTCCACGTTCAGCATCCACAGGCCCGTGGAGCCCGATCGATCACTCACGAAAACGATTCCGTTCCCATCCGGCGTCCAGTATGGCGCCCAGTCGTTCGCTGGATGCTCGACCAACACACTCTCGCCGCTTCCATCAGTGGCCAGTAAGTAGATGTCGTTTTTGTCTGATCCGTGCTTTTCCTGAAGCTCATAGGCCACATATCGCCCGTCGGGAGAGAGGCTCATGTTCTTGGTATGTCGCTTACTATGTTCCTCACCCAGAGATTTGAGGTAGCGCACAGATCCGTCCGCAACCGTAACCAAGACAATGTGATCTTCGTGGCCTCGTTCCAGCTTCTCGTTCTTCTCGGCTACCAGCGCCAAGATGTACTTCCCATCCGCCGACCACTCCCGAGGCCAGGGTGTCGCGGGGGCCGAGAATGCGGCGGCGCCCAGGTCGACATTGCTGCTGGTGAGAACGCGGGGCTTGGAACCGTCGATCCCAACGATGCGAAGCTGTTCACCTTCGGTGCCTCTGTCGATCCAGTAGTAGGCGATCTGCTGACTGTCGGGCGACCATATGGAAACGTCGCAGAACCTATTGGGCGTCTCCCATGTCCCCTCATCCGTGAGGTCTCGGTTTTCCCCGGTCCTAAAATCGTGCACCGCCAAATTGCCCTTGGTCCAGTTCACATAGGAAAAGTACCGTCCGTCAGGGGAAACCGTGCCCATCATGTCCAGCGCCGGCGACCACACCTGACGGGTCACCATCGCCGAGCTTGGCTGACCGAGCGCGGCCAATTGAACCTTGGCCTGGGCGACGCGCTCCGTCTGCATCGGAAACCGATCGATCAATTTCCGAAACGCGACCGCAGCATCCTGCTTGAGCCCCTTTTTCAGGTAGCACATTCCCAGCCGGTACTGCGCCAGCGCCGCATAGGTCCGATCCTTTTCAGCACTGGCAGCGATTCTTTCGTAGATCTCGATCGCGGCGTCGAGGTCACCGACAGTTTCTTCGATAAAGATGCCCTCTTGCAGGAGTGTCGAAGCCGACTGCCCCCACGCCGGCGACGTGAAAACCAATGCCGCGACGGCCAGGATTGCGATGTTTCGTTTGAGTTGCATGACTAAAGTCTCCATTTAGAAGTCCAAGGGAATCGAGGGTGACTGAATCGTCGAAGCAAACTCTAGCCAGGCAATGTTACGGTTCTGTTACCACTTGGTCCGACTTTCATCCTTTTTCAGCGACGGTGCCGGTGCATGGGGGGCCATCACCCATCAGGGTGGTCGCGATCACACAGAACGTCAGCATGGCCGTGCAACTTTTACGCCGCGCGCTAGGTATTATGCCAACGTGCCTCTTCCCGATCCGAGGTGGCGCTTGGCGCAGAACACCCATACCTATCTGCATGGCTTTGAGGCCGATTGATCCGATGCACCTTGTTATGTTCGATATTGATGGAACACTTACACAAAGCTGTGGCGTCGATTCTCGCTGCTTTGTCGATGCTCTTTGCGAAGTGCTGGGCATCGAGCGTATCGATACAGATTGGTCGAACTATCGTCACACGACAGACTCCGGCATCGCCCACGAGATAATTACCGAGCAACTCGGGCGGCCTGCCCGCGCTGAGGAGCTTGCCGCAGTCAAGACGTCCTTTGTGCGGCGATTGCGTTGGGCACTGGATAATGATCCTGCTGAGTGCCAAGCGAACGCAGGCGCGCAGGACATACTGAAGTGGATCAACCATCAACGTGATTTCTGCTTTGCCGTAGCGACCGGAGGCTGGTCTGAAAGCGCACGGATGAAACTGGCAAACGCCGGCCTCAAAGTGCCAGAGAATATCTTCGCATCGTCCGATGACGCGGTGTCGCGCGAGGGGATCATGCGAATCGCAGAGGCGCGGGCACGTTCTGCCTACAGCGTCGACAGATTTGATTCGATCACCTATATAGGCGACGCCGTGTGGGATTTGCGGGCGGCCGAGGCGTGCAAGTATTCGTTCATTGGTGTTGCAGTCGGCGACGCCGCTCGCCAACTCCGGGAAGCAGGCGCTGCGTCGTTGGTCACTTCTTTCGCCGAGGGCAGCGGGTTTCGAGATCTGGTTGAACGAAAGCTTCTTGTCTAGCGCCTTCTCGGGCAGCGGTTTGCGCCGCGCCCCCAACTGAACCCCTGTCTCGTGCGTTGTAAGAACCAGCGAACCACATCTGCGCGCTAAAGCGAAGCCCTATTCGGCGAAGAACGGCGCGCGCAAGCGCGGCCGCACGCCGCAGGTGTTACGCCTCAACACGCTGGTCATCCCCCAGGATCGCGACGAGCTTCCGGGGGTCGATGCTGCCGCCGGTGACGATGCAGACGCTCAGGCCTCGTTTTTCTTCGGGGATCGCCAACGCTGCGGCAAGCGCCAGTGCGCCGGATGGTTCAGCGATCATCTTGTTACCAGTGACAAGCCGGCGCATCGACGCCTTGACCGCATCATCGGAAACGAGCACCGTGTCATCAACGAGGTCGCGCAGCAGCGGGAACATTTCCTCGGTGATATACGGCACCGCCACGCCGTCGCAGATGGTGTCGCACTCGACGGACACCGGCCGGCCCGCTTCGAGGCTGGCATGAAGCGACGGACACCCCTGCGGTTCAACGGCAATCACGCGAATCGACGGCTTGAGCGCCTTGACCGCACTGCCTACGCCCCCGATCAGCCCGCCGCCGCCCACCGGGACGAACAGCGTGTCCACGTCCGGACAGGCAGCAACGACTTCGAGCCCCATCGTTCCGTGGCCGATGATGAGGTCGCGATTGATCCACGGATGGATGAACGCGTACGGCTCGTTCTCCCAGCCATGCTCGCGCAAGTAGCGAAACACTTCGTCCGTCGGTACGAGAACGGGCTCGCCTCCATAAGCGCGCACCGCTTCGATTTTGCTGGCGGGCGCCGTGTCGGGCATGATGCTGCGCGCCGGCACGCCGAAGTGCCGACCGGTCCACGCCAGCGCTTGCGCGGTGTTGCCCGCACTGACCGTGCTCAGACCGCGCCGGCGCGATTCCTTCGACATCGACGCCACCGCATGAAACACGCCACGGATCTTGAACGAGCCCACCGCCTGGAGAATCTCCGGCTTGAGCAGGATCGTCGCATCACCATCGGTCGGCCCCAAAGGCACGAGCGGCGGATTGACAACGATCTCTTTGATCCGATCAGCAGCGGCGCGAATCTCTGCAAGTGTGGGTCGTTGGACGTGGACCATCGCTCTTCCTTCGTGCGATCGTGAGCGGATGCCGTATGCGCAATCGCGGACGGCATTCGCAGGTCATGCACGGCGCTAGAACTGGCGCGAGATCACAGCGTCGGCGAGCGACCGGAGAAGCTCCCGGGCCGGACCCTGGTCCAGAAAGCCAAGCTCGGTCTTTGCGTCCTCGACGAGCTGAGTCGCCTGCTCACGGGTTTTCTCAACGGATCCGCAGGCGATGAGACGGCGGCGGAGCTGATCGGCGTCGCGCTTGGCAATCAAGGCTACAACCTCCGCCCGTTGCGATTCGTCAGCCACGGCCAGACATCGGATCAACGGCAGTGTGAGTTTTCCAGCGTCGAGGTCCTTACCCAATGACTTGCCCACGATGTTCTCATCCCCGGTGATGTCCAGAAGATCGTCTTGGATCTGGAACGCGATCCCCAACTGCGTGCCGAAGCGGCCCATCGCTTCGCTGACCGTCACGTCGTCGTTCGACAGCATCGCCCCGAGGCGGCAGCACTCCCCGATCAGTGACGCGGTCTTACGCCGAACGATCTCGAAGTACGTCGTCTCGTCGATGTCGTAGTCGTCACGATGATGCAGTTGCAGCAGTTCGCCCGCGCAGAGCGTGTTGGTGATTTCACCCAACGTCAAATTGATCGCCGGCTCCATGATCGACGAGCACAGATGAAAGGCGTTGGAGATGAGATAGTCGCCCAGCATGACGGCCGTCTCGTTTCCGCGCAGGTGATTGAGCGTGACCACACGCCGGCGAATCTGAGCTTCGTCCAGCACGTCGTCATGGACGAGGGTGGCCAGGTGGATCAGCTCGACGACGGCGGCGACGACGCGATGCTTGTGCGTGAGGCCCGAGCCGTCCCACGGCGCTTGACCCGCCGCCAGGCCCGAGAGCAGCACGAGCATGGGCCGCAGCCGTTTGCCCTGATATTGCTCGATATGTTGACACAGGGTATTGACGGCCGAGAGATCACTGGCGAGCTGGCGCTCAAGGATCAGCGACACCTCCTCCAGTTGCTCGTCGAGCACGGTTGCGATCGGGAGCGAGATGTTTGTGAGGTTCAGTATGCCGGTCATTGAGGACCATCCCGAGCGATCACATGTTGCTGGATTTGGGTTCCTGCGCGGATGGGATTGTAGGCGATTTGCCGCGTGACCTGGTGGCCGCGGATTGAAGTGCTCGCACCGGCCGCCGGCGCTGGTGTTCGCTGCGGTCGGACGGATCACATCACGCCGGCCAAAACAATGGCGATCGCGAAACCGGCGACAATCTTCAGCACGAACGTGAGTATTGCCAGAAGAATCGACTCGGCAGGGTCCAATTCGAACAGCCAGGCGAGCATGGCCACATAGCAGACCAATTGGATCAACAGGCCGACGAACGCCAGTTCACCGAGGAAAAGCGCGATCATGTCCGTCATCGCATAGATTCCAGCGAGGCGCAGTATGCCCAGTCCCAAGGGGCCCATCCCGCCCAGCCAGATTGCGGACGCAGCCCAAAGACCCGCGACACCGACGATCAGTTCGACCGAAAGGACCAGGACATAGAGAAGGGCGCTGCCAGCGCTGCCGGATGACAAAACGGAGCCCACGACGATGCCGCCGCCGAGCAGCAGCATCACTGTCGGCTTGATGTATTCCATTCGGGCGGCGCGCTCGCCGGCGTCACGGTCCTGCTGCCGCATCTGGCTCTTGTGAGCGTGCGAGAAGCGCGGGTCCTGAATCGGTGACATGGTGTCGCCCCTTCTGTGCGGTTTCAGAAGCGCACGAGCACTGCGATGATGTACCGATACAGCCTAGGCTGCGGTCTGAGATGGGGCATGTCCCGAATCGCCTCTTGTCCGACATGAAGCAGTCGCCTATTTCTCCGCTACGAGATAGGCGATCCAGCCCTCGCAGGCCTCGCCCTCAGTGGTCGGCTTGAACTCGCCGTCGCCTTCCTCGGTCTCTTCATCCGTGCCCTCCCAATAGACC
>JADFNO010000285.1 GCA_022563315.1 Planctomycetota bacterium
GTCCTGGATAACAACGATCACTTCGGCAGCTCGACTGCCTAGCTGGGTGATTTCGACGGCGACGGCGTGAGCGATCTGGCCGTGGGGGCGGAACACGATGGCGACGGAGGCTTCCGGCGCGGGGCTATGTGGGTGCTGTTTCTCGACTCCGACGGAACGGTCAAGTCCCACCAAAAGATCAGCGACACCGAAGGCGGCTTCACCGGCATCCTGGATGATGAGGATCTGTTCGGCATCTCAGCGGTCTCGCTGGGCGATCTAAACGGCGATGGCGTCGGCGAGTTGGCTGTGGGGGCGTCCAACGATGACGACGGGGGCACAGATCGCGGCGCGGTGTGGATTCTGTTCCTCGACGGCGCCCTCGGAAATTGTCCGTGGGATCTCGATCGCAGCGGGGACGTCGGCGTGAAGGATCTGCTCTTCTTGCTGGGTGCCTGGGGGCCGTGTCCCTGAAGAAGAAGGCACTTGGCACTAGGCATTTGGCATTTGGGAAGAGCTCAAGCGCTGGGTTTCGCCGGCGGGCTTGACCCGCCGTGGGCGGAGAAGACTCTCACCCTAACCCTCTCTCAAAGGGATGAGAACGCCGGGGCTCGGCTGTGACTCGGGACCTGGAACGGGCTCTTGGGCAAAGGGCGGGCAAATGTGAGGCCGAATGGGGAACCAGGGGGTGAGGTCGGGCGTCAAACCACACTGATACGCATTTCTCTCTCAGCGCAACGGGCGCTGACGCCGGCTCGAACCGGCACGATCTGCTGCCGTTCAAGGATTTGATCCGACCCGCGGATGGTGATCGGCGAGCTCGACGATTCCAGGTGCCAGCATCACGGTTGCGGTGAAGCATTTCAGTCCGTCGCTGGACAAGGAGTGAACCAATGGTCTATAGGACGGTGATTGCGGCCGCTGCGGTGTTCGTCGGTGTCGGCATCCTGTGCGGCTGTCGTGAGGAGTCAATGCCCCGACGCTCGGTACCGCCGACGCAGACGCCGCCGCCTGGTCCCGGGACGGGTGGCGGGCTCCTCCCGGGACCGGACCCGGCTGGCCCCGGCGAGAGCGACAGGCCGGGTGACGGCTTGGCCGATCGGCCTGGTGACGCGCGATCGGCGTAGTTTGCCGCCGCAGGCTTGGCTCCGTCGTGGCCTGGGCGGATCGGATATAGTGATGGCTGGTCGTTCTCGTAACGGCCACGTTTATGGAAGGAAGCCGACTATGAAGCAGTTGACGACGCTAATCATTGCCACGCTCGTCGTGGGCACCGTACTGATGGGCTGTGACAGCAAGCCAACCCCGCAGACCGCTGAGGATCGGGCGATGTCTGAAGGACGGCGTGAGGTGGGCGAGCCGGTAGCCCCGCCTGGTCCGCCGGACGCGCGCATGGTTCCAGACGAGACCCAAACCAAGCCGCCTGACGATGAATGAGTAGGTAGGCATACTGTCTCGGCGAGGTCGAGCCACGAGCCCGCCCTGGTGCGGTGCCTGGGGGTTGATCGGTCAGGTGGCAACCGCCCTCGACCGGTGGTGTGGAACCGAGTCGTGGTGGGTTGGCGGCGACATGCCGTTGCGAGGCGAAAAACCGCCGACAGGACGACGTCCTAATCGGCGGCGGGTGGATGGCTCGTAAGTCGCGCTGCCACCGAGGGCTGCGCGAGCGCGGTTGTCGTATCTACTATGACCACTGAGGACAGCCCGAGCAACCAATTTCTACTTGGTTTGTGGAAGAAATTGTATTGGGACGCCAGTCTGCCCAGCTTGCCGGGCTTCGACTGTCCAGGCTGGTCGTTCTGGTCGGGGGCCGATCTGGGCGAGTCCGGGCGGGGGCCAGCCTCACGCTGAGCTTGTCATCAGGTCGCCAAGCACCGCCAGTCCTTCGGCAAGGGTCTGATCATTCACTGCGTAACTCAGGCGCAGGTGGGTGTCGCGGCGGCTGAACACACACCCGGGGATAAGCAGGACGTTGCGCTCGATCGCCCGCTCAACGAACGCGGTGGCGGACCCAGCGGCCGTCGCGGGGACCTTGATAAAGGCGTAGAACGCCCCGCCGGGATGCACGATTTCCGCCACGCCGGCGAAGGCCTCCTCGACCATGTCTCGCTTGCGTTGATAGGCGCGGACGTGCGGGGAGACATCGAGGTCGTAGGCGCCGATCACCCCGGCCTGGGCCATGGACGGCGCACAGACGAACGTGTACTGCTGGAGCTTGGCCATCTGCTCGATGATGGTCTTGGGACCGGCGGCGTAGCCCAACCGCCAGCCCGTACAGCCATACGTCTTGCCGTACCCGCGAATAAGCAGCACGTTGCGCGATGTCCGGGCCGGGCTTGGGCACCGGCCGTCCTCGCGCGCATCGTCGTAGGTGAACTCGTCATAGATCTCGTCGGAGACGAGCAGCACCCCTTTTCGTTCGCACAGTTCCGTCAGGTCGCGAAGCTCATCCCCGGTCAAGACGACGCCGCTCGGGTTGCTCGGCGAGTTCACCAGCACGAGCTTGGTGCGCTCGGTGATCAGCGGCTCGACACGATCGGCTGTGAATCGAAAGTCCGGATAGGTATCGCAATACTTGACCGTCGCTCCGGCCAAGGTCGCCAAGGCGGGATAGACGACGAAGTATGGGTCGGGAATGATGAC
>JADFNO010000017.1 GCA_022563315.1 Planctomycetota bacterium
CCATCGATCCATCCAGCGCAATGCAAACTTACCAAACCCGTCTTGTTCGAGGACTCGGTCGAGCGTTCATGCCGCTTCTCGGTAAATGTGGCTGAGGATTGGGCCGAGTCGTTCCCGTCGCGCAACCGTGGTTCTCAGAAGCCGTCGGCAGCTGGACGTAGAGCGGCCTGGGATCAGACGGCCGGGCGGGACGGGTCCAAGGCGCGTGGGGCGATTGAGGGAGGGGGCATGCCAACGACATAGTCAATAACCGCCAACGAGCTATGCCGGCGCTGTTCGGGAACTGATTTTTACGCGTTGGATGGATCAAATCCGTTGGTTCTGCGGAATGGGTTGTATAGTGTTTGGACTCACAGAGGAAGGCAGCCATGTACCGATTCTTCAGACGACGTCTCAATAGGGTTCCCAATGATTCGGGCGTTATTCTTCGCCGGGCCGCCGGTCTCGTGATTCTCGTCGGTCTTGTGGGCTTGTCCCCTGGTTGCAAGGAGTCGGACGGTTCAGACGCGGCGGCCGTCAGTCCGATCAGCGCGTCCGGATCCGAGGACGGCACAGGAGTCGCGGCGACACCGACCGTCGCAGCGCGCGGGGGCGTGCAAGTGCCCCAGACCCAGCCTGCGCTCCAGGGGGTGGCTGGCAACATCCAGTCGCCGACCAATGTCGTCTCATCCGGCCCGGCCCCGGTCGTGTTCGATCCGCCGGCAGTGGACCTCGGATACATTCTGCCGAACCAGACGGTGAACATGATCATCCAAGTGCGCAACATCGGTTCGGAGCCACTGAAGATCGCGATCGTGAAACCGAGCTGCACTTGCACAACCTTGGACGATCTGGCCGGCACCGTCATCCCGCCCGGTGATTCCGTCTCGCTCACCGCGCAGCTCAAGGCCAGGCCGAAACCGAGCCCGATGACTTCATCCGTCACGTTTTCGTTCGAAGGTTATGCTGACTCGTCGAAGGTCTTGATCAGCGCCCAGGTGGCGCGACCGATCAGGACCATACCACAGATCTTCAACTGCGTGACCGGTAAACCGCTGAGCGGCCAGGTCGTGGTGGAATCGATCGATGGACGGCCCTTCACCATCTGGGCGGCGAACCGCCAGCCGCCGGAGTACATCAATTTCGATCCAGCGACCGACGAACCGCGCAATACCTACGTCCTTGAGTGGGATGTCTCGCGGTACACGCAGCAGACCATGCCGGGCTGGTGGGTGATCGAAACGGACCACCCGGATTGCCCGGTCGTTGATGTGTGGGTGCGACATGAGTGGAACATGCCCGAGGGGGCGGCGGGTCGGCGCTGGCGACTCGTGACACAGCACGTCGTGATCGACGGCATCAACGCGGGCGAATCCGGCGAGTTCACGGTCGAGATTGCCAAGCTTGGGCGGGACGACATCCACTTGGTGCAGTCGCTGTCAAACGAGTTCGACGCCAAGCTCGTGTCGATCCAACGGAACGGCGTTGATACCGAAGCGACGGTGCGAATCACGCCCGCCGCTGGTCATCACGGGCTGCTGTACGGGACGATCCAGTTCATCTCCAAGGCTCACGCTCAGAAGTTGACGGTGATCGGCACGGTGTTCGAGTAGGGCCGACGCGTTGCGACTCGGTCCGCTGGTCGTGTATCATCCAGCTCGGGTGAGGCACGAGGAGTCCGGCCGATGAATGTCTGTGTGATTATCCCCGCGGCCGGGCGAAGCGAGCGGTTTGGCACAGCGGACAAGCTGGCGCAGGACCTCGGCGGCCGGCCGTTGCTGATGCGCACGGTCGAGCTGTTCACGAAGCGCGAGGAGGTGAACTCGATCTTGGTGGCGGCGCCGCCTGATTCGATCGAGGACTTCAAGAACCGGTACGGCGCGTCGCTGGGATTCCACGGGGCCCGGATTGTCGAAGGGGGGCGCACCGAACGCTGGGAGTCGATTCGCAACGCCCTTCGTGCCGCACCTGAATGTACGCACATTGCGGTGCATGACGCGGCTCGACCCGCAGTGTCCAAGGCGCTTCTTGATCGGCTGTTCGAGGCAGCGCAAAGCCTCGCGGCCGTCGTCCCGGCCGTTGAGATCGCCGCTACCGTCAAGCGGGTCGCCGAGCAGACAACGGATGTGGCGGATCACGCCGAGGATGCCCTGGCCGATGCGATTCTCGGCGAGGCCGGTCGGCAGTCGATCCCCGCTCGGCAGGTCTGCGAGACCATCGATCGCCGCGGCTTGGTCGAGGTGCAGACGCCGCAGATTTTCGAGACCGAGCTTCTGCGCCGAGCGTACGAACAAGATGACCTTGGCGGCGCCACCGATGACGCGATGCTCGTGGAAAGGTTGGGCGAGGCGGTCTACGTTGTCGAGGGTGACAGGGCCAACATCAAAGTCACGACGCCGGCCGACCTGAAGCTGGTGCGCGCCCTGCTCGGTGTGCGGGCCCCTTCCCAGCGGCCCATTCACAAGCGATTCTGAGCTTCTGACGATCTCGCCGTGCCGCCGCTTCGTCGCCGCCATGCGCCGCGGCAACGTCATCCGGCTCGGCGAGATCACGGTGTTCTCGGACGCTCGATATCAGCGGCCGGACGCGGTTGGCGTCGCGCCACGCCAAGGTCGCGGCAAGCCTCGCTTTATGGAAGATCGGCCCGAGGTCATTGAACTTGCTGTGCCTGTCCATGGAGCCGATAGACACGAACAGGAGGACGGGATGCGAGACCAAGAATTCATCGCGCCGTCGAAGCGCCAGCGTTGGGGAATAGTCCTGGTCGCGCTGGTCGTAGCCGGAGTTGTCGTGACGCGGGGCGGGACGCCTCAGCCGACCCAGGCCCAACACCTTCAGCCGTGGCATGACGGCGTCGAGATCACCGAGCCGGATCTGGAATGGCGGTCCGAGGTTGAAACGGGCGAGCTCGACCGTCACGTGCCTCCGGCGGGATCGAAGTCCGAGTGACGCCCTGCGGACAATCGGCGACCCGAGACACGAACAGATGACGAGCACGGATACGACGATCGCGGCGCCTGATCGTTCGCCGCCGGCCGAACCTGTAACGACGTCCACGCCGTCGCTGAAAACACGCGCGCTGCACGGCTCGATGTGGACCGCGTTCAACTTCGCATCGTCGCAGGGACTGCGGCTCGGATCGAACCTGATTCTGACCCGATTGCTGGTCCCGGAAGCCTTCGGCACCGTGCTCCTGATCAACGTGGTGATCCAAGGCCTTCACATGTTCTCGGATACCGGCATCGGCCCGAGCATCATCCACAACAAGCGCGGCGACGACCCGGCGTTCCTCAACACCGCCTGGACCATCCAGATCTTTCGCGGCTGCGCCCTGTGGTTGGTCTGCCTGCTGCTGGCCTGGCCGTTGTCGATGTTCTATGAAGATGCCGTGTTGATGTGGCTGCTCCCCGTGGCCGGCCTGACCGCCCTGGCTGAAGGCTTCGTGTCCACCGGGCCTTGCACCTTTCACCGCCATCTGCGATTGGGGCGACTCACCGCCTACGAACTTTCCGGGCAGTTCACGACGATCGGGGTGACGATCGTTCTCGCCGTGCTTTGGCCCACGGTTTGGGCGTTGGTCCTTGGTCCCGTCGTTGGGTCTGTGGTGCGCCTGCTGCTCAGTCATACGACTTTTCGAGAAATCCGCAACCGCTTTCGGTGGGACCGAGACGCGGCGCGCCACTTCGTCCGGTTCGGCCGATGGATCTTCATCAGCACGGCGCTCACCTTTGTCGTAACGCAGGGCGACAAACTCATACTCGGGAAGATATTCGTCGGTGAGCACAAAGGTTTGCTCGGCCTCTATGCCATCGCCTTCTTCCTCTCCAGCGCGGTTGTTCTGGCTCTGAGGAAGTTCGCGACTATGCTTCTGCTTCCGCTGTATGCGCGGCTGGCGGAAGGATCGGAGCACAGCTTCCGCCGCAACATGTTCCGGATTCGTGTGTTGTTGATGGGGGCGGCGATCCCTGCCCTGTGCGTACTGGTGATCTGGGGCCAGCCGCTGGTCGAGCTGCTGTATACCGATCAATACACGCATGTGGGCTGGATGCTTCGAATCCTTGCTGCGGGCAACATCTTCGCCGCAGTGACCCTGACCTGCGCCTCTGTTTTGTTGGCGGTCGGCGATTCGTTTCGTTACATGATCTACCTTCTCGCCCAGGCGATCCTACTGTTGGGCGGGATGGCCGCCGGCGCGTTGTTCGGTCCGCTGATGGGGTGGCCGAGCGAGGTCGGTTTGGTGATCGGCGTGGCGGCAGCGCCGGCACTGAGCTATCCCGTGCTGGTGTGGGCGGTTCGCCGGCACGGGGCGTGGATGCCCTGGCTCGATCTGGCGGCCTTGGCGGGCAGCGGTGTCGTTATCGGTACCGGTTTGCTCCTTACCAACTAACCGGCGACGCACGTTTGGACCCGCCGAACGGACGCGCGCGGGGTCGCCTCGTGCCCGATGTTCAACCTGCCGATGATGACTTTACCGACATCAGGACGGCCTTGAAGGTCCGAATATCCGTCGCATCGGCCCGATGATGATCAGTGCCGGGCCTGCGTGTTTACGGTAGACCTGACACAGTCGCGCGTCAGCAAACGAAACGGCGGGGCGTAACGCATGACTTCGCTCGTGCCCATCTCATTGTTCGGATGGATCTTCGTGGTTGTCATGCTGTTCTCGCTGATGTCGGCGCGGCGGGCGGTGCTGGTGTCATTCATTGGGGCCGTGCTGTTCCTGCCTCAGGCGGCGATCACGTTGCCGGGCCTGCCTGACATCACCAAGATCAGTGTGACGAGCTTCAGCGTCCTTCTGGCCGTGGCGTTGTTCGATACGGCGCGGCTGCTGCGCTTCCGACTCAGTTGGGTCGATCTCCCGATGCTTGCGTGGTGTCTGGCGCCGTTGCCGTCGTCGATCGTCAACGGGCTTGGTGTCTATGACGGCGCGGCCGGAGCGCTCTCCGAGATGTTTACCTGGGGGATTCCCTATCTCATTGGACGAATTTACTTCAACGACCTTGCGTCACTGCGCGAACTATCGATCGGGATTCTCATCGGCGGCCTGATCTATGTGCCACTGTGCTTGCTCGAAATCCGGTTGAGCCCGCAGTTACACCGCTGGGTTTACGGATACCACCAACATTCGTTCCAGCAGACGATTCGTTTCGGCGGCTACCGGCCGATGGTCTTCATGCAGCATGGACTGATGGTCGGCATGTGGATGACCAGTGCGTCCCTGATCGGTGTGTGGATGTGGAAGACCGGCGCGCTGAGGCATCTGTTGGGTGTGCCAATGGCATTGCTTGTACCGGTGCAGTTAGCCACGACCGTCCTGTGCAAGTCGACGGCAGCGCTTGTGCTGTTGATCGGAGGGCTCTTTCTTCTGTTCGTGAATCGGTGGGCCCGGCTTTCATTATTGATCGCCTGCTTCGCCGCAATTCCGCCCGCGTATGTCACCGCCCGCGTTCGTGGATACTGGTCCGGCCAACAGTTGGTCACGCTGGCTCAGCGGATCGACATGGAGCGCGCCGAGTCATTGAGCACGCGTTTCGAGACTGAAACCCTGTTGGCGGACAAGGCGATGCAGCGACCGGCGTTCGGGTGGGGACGTTGGGGCCGGTGGCGGCTTTACGACGAGTATGGCCGCGACATCACTACCTCCGACAGCCTGTGGATTATCGCCCTGGGTGAGACGGGCGTTGTGGGTCTTGCCGCTCTGCTTGCGGCTTTGGTACTGCCGGTTTGGTTAGCGCTCAAGCGAGTACCGGCCGGCCAGTGGTGTCTTCCTGCGGCTGCGCCACTCGCGGCGCTGACGATGGTCGTTGCGCTGTATGCGATGGACAACCTGCTCAACGCGATGCTGAATCCGATCTACGTCCTGGCGCTGGGCGGGATCAGTGGCTACTTCGTTCTCTCGCGGCACGGAGCGGGGGCGGTCGAACCGAAACAGCTCCTAACGGCGCGACTCTTCGGAGCATGATGTGAGTTCTCGTGACACGCTTTATCTCGTTCCTGCTCTTGAAGCCCGCGCGTGTGACGGAGCGTTCGAGCTGACCAAGAAGTTCCTGGACGGCGTGTGCGAATACGTGAAGCGATGGGACGGGCCGGTTGTGGTTCTCCTTGGGGAAACACGAGTTCCTTCGACGAATCTTGACACCGTGCATGTCGCGCCTGCCGACGTTCCCTTCGGCCTGGCGTGGCGCCCCCAAGACGACGCCGCACTGGTGGAACGCCTGGCCGATGCACGGCTGGTCCTGGCCACGCTGGTTGATCGCAACACACGTTTGGCCCAACTGTGCGCGGCCATCAGTGTTCCGGTCGTGTACATCACCGAATACAGCTTCCGGACACGAGGCCAAATAATCCGTGCCGAGACGGTCAATCCCGTGTTGCGCTGGAGGCGGCAGCGGTGGACCAAACTGCTGGAGCGTCGCTACGAACGAGCCGTTCGTCTTGCCGAGGGTGTGCAATGCAACGGGACGCCGACTTTCAACGCCTACCGATCAATCAATCCCCGACCAATGTTGTATTTCGATTCCCGCGTGCGGCGAGAAATGCTCGCTTGCCCCAAGCAATTGGAGCATCGAACGTCGGAGCTTATGGCCGGCGGCCCGCTGCGACTCGTTTTCTCCGGACGTATGGTTCCCATGAAGGGTGTGGATCACCTGCCCCTCGTCGCGGCGGAATTGGATCGGCTCGGTGTGCCGTTCGTGATGGATATCTGCGGGGCCGGACCGCAGGCCGATCGCATCGCCGCGAGAATACGCAGTCTGAACCTGACCGAGCGCGTGCAACTGCACGGCGTTCTGGAGTTTGAATCAGAATTGCTGCCGTATGTGAGTCGTAACGCGGACCTCTTCATCTGCTGCCATCGACAGGGCGACCCGTCCTGCACGTATTTGGAGACGATGGCGTGCGGGGTTCCGATGATCGGCTACGACAACGAGGCGTTGCGAGGGATTGTGGAAACGTCCGGCGTGGGGTGGATCACACCCCTGGATAAGCCCAAGCAGTTGGCGCAGAAGATTGCACAGTTGAATCGCGATCGGGCGTCGCTGGCCGATGCTGCGACTGCGGCCGTCGCCTTCGCCTCCCGCCACACGCTCGAACCAACCATGGACGCACGGGTCGAGCATCTTGAGCAATGTTCGCAACGCTTGGTAACTGGAGCGGCGGCGTGAAGAAGCTCTGCGTCGTCATCCTGAACTACCGACGAGCTGACTTGACGCTCCGGTGTTTGCGCAGCCTCGAACCCGAGCTCGCCGGCAATCCTGATTGGTGCGCCGTCGTGGTCGACAATGGTTCAGACGACCAGTCAACCGAGCAGATCGACACGGCGTTGCGAGAGCGGTGCTGGAGCCAATGGTGCCAGCTCGTGCGCAGTGAGACCAATGGTGGATTCGCCGCGGGCAACAATCTCGGCTTCCAGGCGGTCGAAGCGGAAGCGTATCTGTTACTCAACAGCGACACGTGCGTCCGGCCCGGCTCGATCACCAGATTGCTCCACATCATGCAGCTCAATCCAAGGGCGGGACTGATCGGCCCTCGCCTCGAGACTCCCGACGGCGAGCCGCAGATTAGTTGCTTTCGAGTCCGTTCACCACTGAGCGAGTTCCTCGCAGCCGCGGCGACGGGACCGATGACCCGGCTCCTGCGATCCTTCGATATCGGCATTCCCGTGCGCGACGAGCCGCACGAGCCGCCGTGGATCAGCTTCGCCGCCGTTCTGATTCGGCGCGAGGTTATCGAGCAGGTGGGGTCAATGGACGAAGAGTACTTCATGTACTTCGAGGACATCGACTACTGCCGCCGCGTTCGGCAAGCAGGTTGGACCATCCTGCACGATCCCTCAGCCCGCATCGTCCATCTGCGGGGGGGCAGCTCGTCGGTCAAGACCGCGATCACGAATCGCGACCGCATTCCATCGTACTACTACGAATCGCGCAGCCGATACTTCGCCAAGTTCTACGGCGGCCGATTCGGTCTGTGGTTGACGAACCTTCTGTGGCTGGCGGGTCGATCAATCTCACGAGTACGCGAGTTGGTCGGGAACAAGAGGCCGCATATCTGCGCCTTCGAAGCACGAGATAACTGGACGAACTGGTGGAGCCCGATGCAGCCGCCGGCGATTCCCAGCGGAGATGAGCTGTGACGCGCCTGCCGGATTTCATCATCATCGGTGCGATGAAATGCGCTACAAGCACGCTGCACGACCAGCTCGCGCGGCAGCCGGGCCTGTTCATGAGCACGCCCAAGGAGCCGAACTTCTTCAGCGACGACGAGCAATGGGGGCGCGGCCTTGACTGGTACGGATCGTTGTTCGAGGCCGTCCCTGGCGACACGCTGTGCGGCGAATCCAGCACGCACTATACAAAGCTCCCGACCTATCCCGATACGATCCATCGGATGCAAGAGACGTTCCCGAGGCCGGTCAAGCTGATCTACATTATGCGCGATCCGATCGAGCGCCTGATCTCGCAGTACATCCACGAATGGACGCAGCGCGTGATAAGCGAGCCGATCGATGACGCCATCCGCTCGCATCCTCAACTCGTCCAGTACAGCCGCTACGCCTTGCAGATTGCGCCGTACCTTGAGACCTTCGGCCCCGAAGCCGTGCTCCCGGTGTTTTTCGAGCGGCTGCTGGCGGCACCGCAGGAGGAGTTGGAAAGAGTCTGCCGATTCATCGGGTATCGAGATCGCCCAAGTTGGTGCGCCAAGGATGCGCAGAAGAACGCCTCGTCTCAACGCCGGCGCTCCAATCCGGTCCGTGACGCGATCCTTGACGCACCGATACTGGCTGCGCTTCGTCGGCGACTGATCCCACGGTCCTGGCGCGCCCGGCTTCGCCGCTTGTGGGTCATGCAGGATCGCCCGACGATCTCAGCGCCTCAGTGCCGACGTCTACGAGGGGTTTTGGACGAAGATATCGCCCAGCTTGGCGATTGGTTGGGTTTGGAATTGAGTTGCGACAACTTTGCATCGATAGCCGAGCAAACCTCGCCGCAATGGCGCAAGATCGTCAAGGAGCGAGTTGCATGAGCGAGGTTTCGTTGCACCAGATCGCGGTTGTCGTGATCGGCCGAAACGAAGGCGAGGGACTTCGGCGCTGCCTCGGGTCAATTGACGAGCGCGTGGCCGCGATCGTCTACGTTGACTCGGGATCGACCGACGGCAGTGTGGCGTTGGCGGAATCGATGGGCGCGCAGGTTGTTGAACTTGATGCGGCCGTTCCGTTCACCGCCGCCAGGGCCCGTAACATCGGGATCGCGCATGTGGGACGGCTGGCATCGGACGTGGCGTTCGTACAGGTCGTGGATGGTGACTGCGAGCTGATTGGGACGTGGCTTGAGCGCGCGTTGGAGGTAATAGTTCAGCATCCGAAGACGGCGATTGTCTGCGGCCGGCGGCGCGAGCGTTTTCCGCATACGTCGATGTACAACCGGTTGACGGATATGGAGTGGGACACGCCGGTGGGGGAGGCGACCGAATGTGGCGGCGATGCCCTTCTTCGTCTGGAGGCGTTTGAAGCGGTTAGTGGATACAACGCGTCGCTGATCGCGGGCGAGGAACCCGAGCTGTGCCTGCGACTTCGCCAAGCCGGATGGACAATCCGACGCATCGCCGCGGAAATGACACTGCATGACGTGCGGATGACGCGATTTGGCCAGTGGTGGACGCGTACGGTGCGCAGCGGCTACGCGTTTGCCGAGAGCCGCGCCCTTCACGGTAGCTCGCGCGAACGGTACTGCGTTCACCAGGTGCGATCGATCATCGAATGGGGGGCGCTGCTCCCACTCGCGGCCATAGCCCTGATCTGGTTCACGTGGGGCGCGAGCCTGTTGCTGTTGGCCGGTTACGTGATGCTTTGGCGCCGCGTGCGCGCCCACCGGATCGACCACGGCGATACGCCGGCGCTGGCCGGCTTCTATGCACGCTACGTTGTCATCGGAAAACTCGCGCAGCTCGTCGGCTGCTTCCGGTACTGGATCGGGCAGTTGATGGGGCGGCAGGCGAGTTTGATCGAATACAAGAATGGGACTGCTTCATCTGAAGTGCGAAACGAAACCAAACAACCGGGACTCGCAGCGCCCGCAGGTCGCCCCAGCTGACCCCGCGAAGTATCGCATTTACTGCATCACGCTACCCAATGAGACGAAACACCAACAACCCTGCCCGTTACACACCGCCCTTCGAACCCGCTGGTTCGCAGGTCGCGGTGCACGAGCCATCTGCGGCATTGATTCGGGATCGGGGCGTCGTTCAGTCGCCAGATCAAGCCGAACGTCCGTCAGCCGAGCGCCGATCGCAACACGTTGCGCTGGCCTACTTGACCACGGAATATCCCAAGGCCAGTCATACCTTCATCCGGCGCGAGATTCTTGGGCTGGAGCGAAGCGGCCAAACGGTCCTTCGCCTGGCCATCCGCGCGAGCGAAGAGTCGATCGTCGATCCCGCTGATGTAGCGGAGCACGCGCGCACCACACACTTCCTATCAGAGCCGCGGCTCACGCTGTTGTATTCGTCACTTGTGGCCCTCCTGTCTCGACCGATCGCGTTTGTTCGAGCCGTCGCCATGACACTGCGCATGGCCCGGCGAAGTGATCGCGGCTTTGTTCGTCACGCCGCGTACTTGGTTGAGGCGACGCATCTGCTGCGGATCTCGCAACGCGAACGGATTCGGCATGTGCATGTTCATTTCGGGACGAACGCCGCCGCTGTCGCTCGCCTCGCGCAGCGCCTGGGCGGTCCGACCTACAGCCTCACCATCCACGGCCCGGACGAGTTCGATGCCCCGCAGTCCCTCAGCCTGCCTGCGAAGATTGCGGATGCGCTATTCGTTGTGGCCATCAGCGACTATGGCGCCGCGCAGATTCGGCGGTGGGTGCCCTACGAGCAGTGGCGGAAGATTCATATCGTGCATTGCACCGTGGATGACTCGTTCTTCGACTCGGCGCAGCCGATCGATCCGACGAGCCGAACGCTGGTCTGTGTCGGGCGATTGACGGCGCAGAAGGGGCAATTCGTACTGCTCGATGCGCTCGCGCAGATTGTTCAAGAAGGGACTGATGCGCAACTCGTGCTCGCTGGCGATGGTGAGCTTCGGCCGCAGATCGAGCGCCGCATCATCGAGCTTGAGCTTCAGGATCGCGTGGAGATCACGGGTTGGATCGACGAATCCGAAGTTCGTCGTCGGCTATTGGAGGCGAGAGCGCTCATCCTGCCGAGCTTTGCTGAAGGTTTGCCGGTGGTCATTATGGAAGCATTCGCCCTGGGGCGGGCCGTGGTGAGCACGACCATCGCCGGCATTCCCGAGCTTGTGGCGCCGAAGGAGAACGGGTGGCTGGTCCCGGCCGGGAACGTCGCCGAGTTGGCCTCAGCGATGCGGACCGTGCTGGAAGCGTCTGCGGCGCAACTGGATCACATGGGGCGAATTGGGCAGGAGCGAGTTCGCCAAAGCCACCGGTCCGCCACCGAGCTGCCGAAGCTGCTCGACCTCTTCGACCACTACGTCCGGAGCACGAGCGACGAGGTCTGACCGGTAACGCAATAGCCCCGTCTACCCATGCCACAGAGCCCTGTCCGCGCCCTCGACCGAGCCGATTCGCCGCGCCGTTTGGGTCGATCCTAGTTACGGACGAGCGTGTAGGCGAAGCGCGTCGAGCGGCCGGAGCGCTGTCTCCACGGCGTGGGCCGCTTGTCGAGGAAAGAGGACGCCACCGTTACCGGACGGGCCGGGGAGATGATCGACATCGTAGAAATCATCCTGCTCGTTATGGTCGCTGCGCTGTTGGTTCCGCTGAGCATCGTGTCGATCGAGTGTGTCGCTGCGCTGTGTGCGCGACGATCCGCGCAGCCGGGCTCGGGGCGGTGCTCGCGGCCCACGATCGCCGTACTGATTCCAGCCTGCAACGAAGCAAGCGTGATCGCTAGAACGCTCGTGTCCGTGCGATCGAATCTTGACGAGGACGACCGGATCGTCGTGATTGCTGACAACTGCCGCGACGAGACGGCGGTCGTTGCGCGATCGTATGGCGTGGAGGTTTGGGAGCGCCGTGAGCCGTTGCACCGAGGCAAGGGGTACGCGATCGAATACGGTCTGCGCTGTATTTCATCCAATCCGCCGGATGTCGTCATCATGTTGGATGCGGACTGCGTGATTGAGCGCGGCGAGCTTGAACGGTTGGCACAAACGGCGGCGGATACCGGCCGGCCCGTGCAAGCCGTCTATCTGATGGACCCGCCGGTTGAGGCGACTCGAAAGGACGTCGTTTCGGCGTTTGCGTTTTGCATCAGGAACCTCGTTCGTCCGCTTGGATTGCACGCGCTTGGACTGCCATGTCTGTTGACCGGCAGCGGCATGGCGTTTCCGTGGACCGTGCTGCGAACTGTGGGTATGCGGGGCGAGAGTATCGTCGAGGATATGCAGTTGGCCGTAGATATGATCCGAGCCGGGCATCCTCCGCTGCTCTGTCCGGAGGTCGTGGTGCGCTCGTTGTTGCCGGGTCATTCCGCTACGGCCGCCAAGCAACGTACGCGGTGGGAGCACGGTCATCTTCGGACCATGTGTACGGCTGTTCCCAAGTTGTTGGCCGCGGCAATGTCTCGACGGAAGTTTGGCGCAGCCGCTCTTGCCGTCGACCTGTCGGTTCCGCCCTTGTCATTGCTTGCGATTCTTATCGTGATCGTCGCCTTGGCGGCGACCGGTGTCGGACTGCTCGGTGGTTCGTGGACGCCGCTGATGCTCTTAGTGCTCGGTACGGTCGTGGCGACGACGACGCTCGCCGGCGCCTGGCTCAGGTTCGCACGACACGAGATTAGCGCACGCGACTTGTTGGCAGCACCGTGGTATTTGCTTTGGAAACTGCCGATCTACCTGCGGTACCTTTGGGGACCGCAGACGAGCTGGACGAAGACGACTCGGGAGGCTGAGCCGTTGTCCTTGACGCCGGAGGCCGACAGTGTTGCTGTCGTGCCGTCGGGAGCCTGCGATATCGTCGACTTGCCGACGATCTCGTTGCGGGACGTTCGTCTGCACAGTATTACCGAGGACGAAGTCATCCATGCGGTCGTTGAGTCACTCCAAGCTGGGAAGGGCGGTTGGATCATCACCGCCAATCTTCAGCATCTTCGGCAATGCGAGAAGGACGCGGAGTATCGGAGCATCGTGGACGAGGCGGATATTGTGGTGGCGGATGGAATGCCGTTGCTGTGGGCCGGAGCGCTGCAAGGCACGCCCATGCCGCAGCGCGTCGCGGGGTCAGATCTTGTTTCGTCATTGACGAGCGCGGCGGCCGAGCACGGCCGATCGATATTTCTCCTGGGCGGCGCCGTGAACTCCGCCGATGTTGCGGCGTCAATGTTGCAATCACGCTATCCGCAACTGCAAGTGGCCGGGACATGTGCGCCGGAATATGGGTTTGAAAACGATCCGGCGCAGATCGATCGAATCGGCGACATGCTCGTGGCCGCAGCGCCGGACATCATCTACGTCGCGCTTGGATCACCGAAGCAGGAGCGCCTGATCCGTCAGCTCCGCGATCGGCTTCCCTCGGCTTGGTGGATCGGCGTGGGGATCAGTTTCAGCTTCGTGGCCGGGCATGTGAAGCGAGCGCCGCGCTGGATGCAGCGACACGGTTTGGAGTGGATGCACCGGCTGGCGCAAGAGCCGCGGCGCCTGGCCCGCCGGTACCTCGTGCAGGGGTTGCCATTCGGCGCTCGCGTACTTATATCGTCGATGGTCAAGGGCTGGCGTGTCGCCGAGGACCAGACGCCGCCGGCGACGTCGGCTAGCGCTGATCGCGCGGCGCTGCGGCGCTTTCGCCCACCGGCGAGGACGGCCCAATCCGGGTCGTCTCGATCACTGGGGAGGCAGCGCGCGAACCAGCCATCAGGTGATCAGCCAGCCAATCGACCGACGCGTTGACCATCAGTTCGCGGCTGATGGGATCGTTGAACAAGCGATTGGAATCGGGAATCTTCAACAGCTCATGCGTGCAGTTCAGTTCGCGCGCGATCGCGCCGGCCGTATCCGCCAGGGCGGTGTCTCGCTCAGCGTGAATGAGCAGCGTTGGTGCGGTCACCTGCCTCGCCTCGCGGAAGTCTCGATCGAAGACGGGACCGCGCAGCACGAGGGCGGCGACGTCTGATGTAGAGGCTGCCAAGCACAGCGCGATCATCCCGCCCGTTCCCGATCCGTTCAGACCGATCTGCTGAGAATAAACCTCATCGAGATTGCGCACGTTCTCAAAGACCGCGCGGAGGTCAGCGAGCATCTGTTCGCCCGTGGCGTCCTTGGGGTTTCCTTCGGATCGCCCATGGCCGGTGAAATCCATGCGAACGCCGATGATGCCGCGCTTGGCCAGGCGGCGGCTGATCGGAACGGAACGTGGGCTGTGTCCGTCGCTGTCGAGTCCGTGGGCAAAGATCACGGCCGGATACGGCCCGCTTCCTCGCTTTGTTCCCGGAGGAAGGTCCAGTTCGCAGTGAATCACGCGACTCTGTGTAGTAGGAAACCGCGCGACGAGTGTCTTGACGCCGGCGTGTTGTTCGGGCCGGGCTGCCGACCAACGTTCGAGCGTCGAGGCCACGAGGTCGTCGGGAACTTCTTCGAACGATTCATAGAAATGATCGATACCCTTGAACTTCGACGGCGTGTGTGGGATCACGACGACGTCGGCGGTGTCGTGGAGCTGCCATGTCGCCTTGCCAGCGCCGGCCGGCGCGGCGACGGCGACTTTGCGCGCGCCGCGGTCGCGCACCGAAGCGATCGCCGCCAGCATGGTCGCGCCCGTCCCTACGCCATGGTCGACAATAATGACCGTCCGTCCCCGGACGTCGGTTTCGGGCAATATCGCGCGGAATCGCGATCGTCGTTTCTGCAGTTGACCAAAGACCAACCTTGCCGGGCCGATCATCTCCTGGCTCGTCAGATGGTGCCAGCGGGCCGCGGACTGGATCATCGAGATGCGCCCGTGCTCGTCGACGGCCCCGACAACCTGGTTGGTGTGACCGGGCGCGGACAGTTTCTGAATCAACAGGATGTCCAAAGCAGCGTTGAGTCTCTCGGCGATGATCGCCGCAATCTGCAGGCCGCCGTTGGGGATGCCCAGGATCAGCGGATCCTCATGTTTGAGGAAATGAAGATCGCCGGCCAACTCATGCGCCGCTTGGACCCGGTTCTTGAACAACCGCATCGGTCGCCTCCTTCTCCAATAGATTCCACCACCATCAGCAGCGCCTTAAACCGGAGGCTGGTCTTTGGCGGAGGCGCTGCCGGTATCGTCAAGGAATGCCGAGGCAGGCTCTCGATCTCTATTCTGCCACGATCGAGGCCCAAACGCCAATGTCTTGGACCGCTCGCGGCGATCCCTGGTGGCGATGTAGAGGCAGCTACGGTCGCCGGGCCGCAGAATCGCGGTTCGTCCCGGCGACCAAGTCGTGCGCAAGGCCGTGCCCTGCACCATCTTGGACGCCAGCGGAGCCGTCCGCAGGCTCGGCCAGGCCCAAGCACCACGCCGGGCCCGCGATGCGACGTTTGCCGACCCGCACGATCATCGATTGGCCGAAACGTGAGCGCTTCAGCACTTCGATCGCGTCCCAGGGAATGCTCGTGGGCTTAGCGCCGAGCCAGCCGACCAACGCCGCCGGCGTCAAATGCAAATGATTCTCATCAACCGCAGTGTGGATGCAGTAACTCAGATTGAGTAGGCCGATCCGGAAGCTCTGGAGTTGTTTGCGTACTGCGTCATCAGCGGGCGCACGAGGTGGATACGCCAAGTGCAGCGGGTTCCAGAGGAACTTGAGGCTTGCTGCGATCAGACTGAAAGCGACGAGAACGTCAACGATGACGAAAAGGACGATGATCCAAGGCCAACTCATGACGCCGTTGCTTTGAGTTTTCGCGACGGATCAGCGCTCAGCACCGCTTTGAGATACCGCCCGGTGAAACTGCGCTTGGATTTGGCAATGCGCGAAGGCGGTCCTGTTGCCACGACCGTGCCGCCGCGATCACCGCCTTCGGGGCCGAGATCGATGATCCAGTCGGCGCACTTGATCACATCTAGATTGTGCTCGATAACCACCAGCGTGTTGCCGTGATTCGCCAGACGGTTCAGCACGTTCAGCAGTTTTTCAATGTCCGCAAAGTGCAGCCCCGTGGTTGGTTCATCGAGTACGTACAACGTCCGGCCGGTCGAGGCCAGCCCGAGTTCACTGGCCAGCTTGATCCGCTGCGCCTCGCCGCCGGAGAGTGTCGTGGACGGCTGGCCGATCTGCAGATAGTCCAAGCCGACGTCGTACAGACATCGCAGCATTCGCAATGTGCGCGGATGGGCGTCGAAGAATTCAACCGCCTCCTCGACGGACAGATCCAACACGTCGGCGATCGTCTTGTGCCGGTAGGTGATCTCCAGCGTCTCTCGATTATACCGCCGGCCCTTGCACGTCTGGCATGTCACGAAGACGTCCGGCAGAAAGTGCATCTCGATCTTCTTGACGCCCTGGCCTTGGCATGACTCGCAACGCCCGCCTTTGACGTTGAAGCTGAATCGGCCCGGCAGATACCCGCGAATCTTCGACTCCTTGGTCTGGGTGAACAGCTTGCGGATATCGTCGAAGATTCCGGTGTAGGTCGCGGGGTTCGACCGCGGTGTGCGCCCGATGGGGGACTGATCCACCTGAATGACCCGATCGATTTGGCCGAGCCCGTTGACGCGCGTGTGCAATCCGGGCGTCACGCGCGAGGCGTAGATCGCTTTGCGCGCCGCCTTGTAGAGAATCTCGTTCACGAGTGTGGATTTACCTGACCCGGAGACGCCGGTCACGCAGATCATTACACCGATGGGGAATGCGACATCGATCGATTTAAGGTTGTTGGCGCGCGCGCCTTTGACGACAATAGCGTTCGATTCATCGCACGTTCGTCGGTTGTCCGGCGCGGGAATGACGCGGCGTTTGGCGAGATAATCTCCGGTCAGAGAACGCTTGTGGGCGATGATCTGATCCAGCGAACCTTGGGCGACAAGGACGCCGCCGTGCCGGCCGGGGCCGGGTCCGATGTCGATGATGTGATCGGCGGCGCGAATCATCCCCTCATCGTGTTCCACGACGAGCACCGTGTTCCCAATGTCAGTGAGGTGTCGCAGCGTCGAGATCAAGCGAGCATTGTCGCGCTGATGCAGACCGATCGTTGGCTCATCTAACACATAGCACACGCCGACGAGTCCCGAGCCGACCTGTGTCGCCAGACGAATCCGCTGCGATTCGCCGCCGGACAACGTTCCGGCCGTTCGATCAAGGGTCAGGTAGTTCAAGCCCACGGAGGCGAGGAAACCGAGGCGGGCGTTGATCTCGCGCAGGATCGGCTCGGCGATCCGGGCCTTTTCGTCACTGAGCTTGGGCGCTGCAAAGAACTCGATCGCCTCCTCAATGGTCATCGCCGTGACCTCGGCGATGCTCAGACGACCTTGCTCGCTATTGACCTTGACGTGGAGCGCCTCGGGCCGAAGGCGTTGACCCCGACACACCGGGCAGGTCGTACTACTCATGTAGCTGCGCAGACGCTCTTTGATGTAGTCGCTGTCCGTCTTCTGGAATCGGCGGCGCAGGTTCGGGATCACGCCCTCGAAGCTGTATCCGAGTCGCGATTCGTCGATCTCGGTTGTGCCGTGCATGAGGACCCGCCGCGCGGTCTTCGTCAATTTCTCGTACCGCACGGTCTTTTCGATCCCGATGTGATCGCAGAACCAGCGCAGCGTTCGGCCGTAATACATGTTCATTCGCCGGCCGTTCTTGCGCCACGGTTCGATCGCGCCGTCGCCAAGTCGGGCTGCCGGATCCGGCACGATAAGCGCCTCGTCGAATTCACTGATCACGCCCAGCCCGTCGCATTCGGAGCAGGCGCCGTACGGGGAATTGAAGGAGAAGAGTCGCGGCGCTAACTCCTCGATGCTGCACTCCGGGTGCTCGCTGCACGCCAACTTTTCGCTGAAGCGGTACTCTTGCCACTTCCCATCCTCCTCGATCAACGCGACGAGCAAGCCCTCACTGAGGCGCAGCGTCACTTCCACGGAATCGGCGAGGCGCTGGCGGATATCGTCCGTGAGAACGATCCGGTCGACGACCGCCTCGATGTTGTGCAGCTCGTACCGCCCCAGCCCCAGCGGATTGTCGCCGCCGTTCTTCAGGACGTCGCGCAGATCGACGATCTCCCCATTCACTCGGGCGCGGACGAACCCGTGCTTCTGCAAGCCTTCGAGAACCTCCCGGTGATAACCCTTTTTGCCGCGAATTACGGGCGAGCAGACGACGAGTCGCGCGCCGTCGGCGAAGTCCAGCAACGTATCGACAATTTGCGTCGCGCTGCTAGCGGTGATCGGCAGACCGCACACGAGATCGTGCGCTTGATGCCTTGATGCCTTGAGGTCTTCGGGCCTGGCGACGACATGCCAGCACGTCGGCGTCCCGCACCGCGCAAAGAGCAATCGCAGATAATCGTAAATCTCCGTGATCGTCGCCACCGTCGATCGCGGATTGTGGCTCGCCCCGCGCTGTTGAATCGCGATCGTCGGGGGCAGGCCCTCAATCGATTCCACATCAGGCTTTTGCCATTGATCGAGAAACTGCCGCGCGTAGGCGCTGAGCGACTCCATGTATTTGCGCTGACCTTCAGCGAAGATCGTGTCGAAGGCGAGGGAGCTTTTTCCGGAGCCGGAGACGCCTGTGATGACGACGAGCTGATCGCGTGGAATGTCGACGTTGAGCGACTTGAGGTTGTGCTCGCACGCCCCGCGAATACCAATGAATTTCTGCTCCGACACGATGGCGCTCTCATGCCGGCCAGAGCCCTCGGATACGCTGCGGAGGCTTTGACGGCGAGTTGCTCGTCCTTGTTGAAACTCGCTCGATGATAGCGCCGCGTCTGAAAGCGGGTGCTCAGCCTACTTCGCGGCGTTGGAAGAGGATCACGGCCACGCTCAGCGCGGCGAGGATATACAACGGGCCGTAGATCAATGTGAGGCCGACGTAGCTCGGGGGGATCACGTGGTCCTGCGTGACCCCGTCAGACAGCCAGAAGACCTGGAAATTGGGAAGGACGGCGTAGGCGGTCCAGTAGGCGGCGTATTCGATCCGCTCGGCCAGACCATCGGCGAATGAGCTGAGCGGGGCGAGGGCTTGTTCGATCTGCTCGGTCTTCGTCTGCACCTCGCCCGTCGAGACCAGTTCCACGACGCGGGTCTCACTGATGATCTCCGTTTGGCCCAGGGCCGAGGCGCGCTGCAGCCACATCTCGCGGATTCGATGGAGTTCCCGGCCGAACATCCAATCCGACAGCATCCCCATCAGAAAGATGCCGAGCGTTGTACAGAGGGTCAGGACCTGTCCGAGGCGTGTCGAGGCGGCGATGGCGATCGCGGTGAGCACGAGGATGGCCATCATGATCGACGTCAAGGCCAGCCACAGTTGCCCGTCGAACGACACGGAAATCGGCCGAACGGTGAAGCCGGTGTCAAACATGAGGGAGAAAAGGTAAGCGAGGCCGGCCAGGGGAGTCACCAAGCAGATCACGGTGCTGGAGAAGACTTTGCCGTAGAAATAATTGCACCACAGCGCCGCGGCGACCCCCAGCCCCCCGGCCCCCACGCCGAACACGATCACGGGCAGGTGGATCGGCTGGCGGACGGTCTCGAGCACGCCGTGCATCTCCACGAGCAGGAAGACGAAGCTGAGGTAGACCGTGGCGAGGATCAGTGCCCCGGCCACGCCGAGGAACTTTCCGAGCACGAAGATCGGCCGAGCCACCGGCTTGGAGATGACGGTTAGCGCCGTGAAGTTCTCAATCTCGCGATTCAGGACGTTGGTGGCGATGAAGGCGGCGAGGAGGGTCCCGCAGAGGAATACCGTGGACAGACCCAGATCGACCATCATCCGCTGGTCGTCCTCCATCGTGAAACCGGCCATGAGGTTGCAGAAGATCAGGCCGATCGTGCCCACCACCAGCATCACGAGCAAGATCGGCTGCCGGATGCTCTCGAAGAAGGTGTTGCGGATAATCGCGAGGGTTTGGCCGAACATGGGTCGAATCGAATGGGTCTGCGCGTCGGCGGAGCCTACCGCCCAGGAGCCGGACTGGCCAGCCGCGCCCCAAAGGGTAGAGAAGCCGGCCCGGAAATGGAGATTTTTTCAGACGAAGCTGCGAACCGCGGCTGGCCGATCCTACGTACTTCAACCGACTGAGGTTCGTTGCGAGAGGTCTGCACGAAGCGAGCCTGTCGATACCTGCTATGCTTTCCGACCCGGCTGCGGCGGCCTGGCGGGGGCAGGGAGCGGATCGACACTGATCATTTCTCTTCGCGGGCAGACAGACAGGTCGAAGCCAACATGAGAATCGACCACCACGCCTACCGAAAAGCCACCCGGGTCGCCGGGTTCGGGTTCCTGCTTCAGGCCCTCGCGGCTATCACCATCCTCGTTTTTGCCCTGGGACTGTTTGGGAGCCTGGCTCGGGACGTTGTTCTCGGATTCGCCGCCATCTACCTCTTCGGCGGGCTGTTTGTGTGGCTGAGCCTCATCGCTGTGTTCTACCAGCACACGCAGGAACGGCTCGAATCGCTGGAGGAGGACGAGCTGGCGGCTGAACAGGCTACGACCGGATCACTGTTTGACACCGGCCGGGAGCACGAGAAGGTTGCCGTCCGACGCCTGCGACTGATGCACAAGTGGCTGATGCCGGCCGTCAGCCTACTCGTGGTGGCGTACCTCAGCCTCGCGGCTTGGGGCATGTGGCGGTATTTGGATCAACTGGACGCCGCTGCCGGTGAGGGTGATTTCCTCCTGACCGGCGCGCGGGGGTGGGCCGTCGCCATTTGTCTGGCCTTCGCCGCCGTCTGCTTCGTTGTCTCGCGCTTCGTGGGCGGCATGGCCAAGCAGACCGTGTGGCAGAATCTCCGCGGCGGGGCCGGGTACATGGTCGGCAACGCGATCGTGCTCATGGCCGTCGCCGTCGGCATCATCTTCCGATACTTCGAGAACGACCAGGTCATCGGGTTCGTCGCCTACGCCATTCCCCTAGGCATGATCGTCCTGGCCTTCGAGATCGTTCTGAATTTCATTCTGAACCTTTACCGACCGCGGATTACCGGCGAGGTGCGCAGGCCGGCTTTCGACTCCAGAATCCTCAGCCTTCTCTCCGCGCCCGACGCACTCATCAAGTCAATCAACGACGCCGTCAATTACCAGTTCGGCTTCGATATCACCAGCTCGTGGGGCTACCAACTCCTGCTGCGGAGTTTCGCCTGGCTGCTTGCGTTTGGCGTGATGGCGATCGTCCTCCTGGACACCATGGTCGTAGTGGAGCCCCATGAGCAAGCCATCAAGCTGAGTTGGGGGCGGGTCGTTGGTGATGACGTCTACCACTCGGGAATCATGTGGAAATGGCCTTGGCCGGTACAGTCTGCGGCGATCTACGACGTCAGTCGTATCCGCGAGTTGCCGCTGACCATCCAGCGTATCAACCCTCCGGATGTTGACGATTGGGCCGCCGCTGCGCCGCGCACCGTGGGGGATATCGAGCCGTTCCTCGTGAGCGCATCCCGTAGTACCGCCATCGCGCCTGATCGGGAGCAAGCCCCGGCGTTGAGGGACGAAGCCGAAGCGTCACCGGAGCCGACCGAGAAACCGATGGGCGAGCTGTTCTCGCTCGTGGATGCCGAGATCACGCTTCAATACCGCATCAAACCTGACGGGTTGCGCGACTATCTGAACTTTACGACAGAGTTCCGCGGTCGCCGTCAGCGACTGACCATGCGCGATCGCGCGTTGAAAGCGCTTGCCCTGCGCGAGATCACGCAGCATCTGTCGCGATTGTCGATGGAGCAAGTCGTCAGCCGCGGGGATACCAACCTCGCTCGGCAGTTGCACGACAGGATTCAATCGACGTTCGACAAGCATGAGACCGGCGTGTTGGTGGTGGCGGTCAATCTCCCCATGCTCCGACCGTCGGGCGATGCCGGCAAATACTTTGAAGAGTTCGCCATCGCCAAACACCAGCGCCGTGAGACGGTTGCGCAAAAGAGAGCCGAAGAGGCGCGAACGTTCATGATCTTGTTGGGTGACTTGGACCGCCGCGAAGAGATCTTCGCCGAGTTTCACACGTGGGATCAACTCAGGCGTGATCCCGACGTTGATGCGGACACGGTGCTCGAGCAACGAATCGTCGTCGAGCGACTGCTCGCGGCGGCGGGCGGCGATCTGTCGCAGCAGATCGATCGGGCCGAAGCGGCCCGCTGGGTCACGCTCATGGAAGCGCGAGCCAAGGCCTTCAAGCATCAGGGCAAGCTCGCCTCCTATCGGGTCGCGCCCGAACTGTTCATGCAGCGTGAAATCATGATCGTTCTGAGCCAGGCGCTTGCCAATCGCCGGAAATACTTTGTCATCGGCGTCGACCCGGAGCGGATCAAGATCGATATCGACATGCAGGATATGCCCTCGCTGTTTACTACGACCCGCCTGGGCGCCGATGAAGGAAAGTCCAACTAATGAAAAAGACAATGGCCGTTCTTATCGGTGCGGGCTTGCTGGTGCTATTGGTGTTGTTTAGCTCCACCTACACCGTGCGCTACCACGAGCTGGCGATCAAGACGAGGTTCGGAAAAATTCACGACGACTCCGTACAGACGGAGGCGGGGCTGCACTTTCAGTTGCCTCTGTTTGCCGAGCACGTCCAGAAGTACGACACGCGGCTGCAATTGCTGGAGTCGCCGCTGCGCACCGTGGCCACGGCCGACGATCAGCAGGTCATGGTTCGAGCGTACCTGCTGTGGAAGGTGGACGCCGACAGGGCGATCGAGTTCTACGAGAGCTTCAGCTCCATCGCCAACGCGAACGATTTTCTCAAGGACCGCCTCAACACCGCGCTGGAGCAGAGAATCAAGACCTACGCCTTCAACGCGCTGGTGGGCGAGCAGAGCCGACTCCCCGACGCCGAGGCTGCAGTGCTCGCTGATCTCGCCTCCCTCACGGCGCTCGGCGTCGATCCGGTCTCCGTCGGGATCAGCCAGGTCGTGCTGCCGGCAAAGACGACCACCGCCGTTCTGAATCGCATGAAGGTGAGCCGGGATGCCCTCGCCCTCGTCGAACGAGAGAAGGGTATGGCCGAGGCGGCTGGCATTGAGTCCGAGGCGAATACCATCGTGGACAAGCTCCTGGCCTTTGCCAACCAACGCGCTGAAGAAATCCGGGCCGCCGCGGACGAGACCGCAGCCGAGTATCTCGCCGAGATGCGCGAAGATGTCCAGCTCGCCGTCTTCCTTCTTTGGCTCGATACGCTTGAAGCTTCGCTGCAAGAGAATACGACGCTTTTCTTCACGGATGAGTTTGCGCCGTGGCACATGCTCAACTCGATCAATCTCGGCGACGCCGGCCCAATCCCTCAGCCGAAACAGACCTACACCGGACCGGTGGCGACTGATCGGCCACACGGCGACCAACCCACCGCAGAGGCTCAGACCGAGCAGACGCCGCACGCCGCTGAAGGGGAGGGTTCCTAAACGATGGCCGACACTTCCGATCAAAACTTTGAGCCCCTAGAGCCCGATTCGTTTGAGGATCGCGACCCGCTCCTTGACCAAGAGGAGCCAACGGAGGAGTCGCTGCCTCGACGGGCCGCCTCCGCCCAGTTTGTCGTCGATGCGCAGGTGGGCTCGGCGGCGGCGATGCGCGAAGCCATGGACCCGGCCAATCAATCGTTGGCCGACGCACTGCGTCTGTCCTTCCGGGTCCTCCTGTTGGTCATACTCGTGCTTCTGGTTCTCTTCCCCATGTCCGCCTTCCAGATCGTCAAGGAGGGCCACAGCGGTGTGATGCTCCGGTGGGGCCGGGTCGTCCCCGTCGGTGATTCGGATGAACTGGACCCCGGTCCGCACTGGGCGATCTGGCCGTATCCCGCGGGCGAGTTCGTGATCTTCGACATTGAGGATCGCGACGTGGATATGCGGCGCAAATTCGTCGACGCGGCGGGCGGTGAGACCATGGTGGAGCCATTCTGGCCCGAGATCCCGCCGAACATGAGTCGTCAGGAGTTCATCGACTCAGCGCAGACGCGCACGGCATTTCGTCCGGGATTCGACGGATCGGTGCTGACTCGAGACGGTGACCTCGCGCATCTGAGAATCACGGCCGAGTACGACATCGATAATCCCAAGCGGTTTGTCAAGACGCTCAGCCTCGACGATGCGCAGCGCGTTGTCGCCCTGGTCGTGCAACGGGCGGTCGTCCACGTCATGGCCGGCGCCAGCCTAGAGGACTTGATCGACTATCCCGAGGACATCCGGGAGCGTGTGCAGCGGCACGCCCAGGCGGCGCTCGATCTGATCGACTGCGGCATCGCCGTGGAAAAGATCACCCTGCCCGAGATCAGCCCACCGATGGCGATGGCGCGAATCTTCGGCAATCTTCAGAGCGCCCGAGAGGAAGCCAAGGAGATGGTGGAGAAGACTCGCAGCGAGATGGAGAATGCACTGGTCGCGGCCGGGGGACCGAACTATCGCGATCTTGTGCGACTCATCGATCGTTACGAGGAAGCCGAGCAGCGCGCCGATAGCGAGGGGGCTGAGGAGTTGCTCAGCCAGATCAACACGTTCTTGGAGAGCGACCGCGTCGAGGGTGATGTAAAAAAGGTTATCGAACGCGCCGGCGCTCATGAGTCTTACATCGATTCGACGCTGGGCAGCGAGGTAAGGCGCTTCAAGAGTGTGCTGCTGGAGTATCGTGACAATCCCGTCTTGGCCGTCAGCCGGCGCTTGATGCAAGCGCGCAAGACAATCCTCGGCCGGGACGATGTTGAAGTCATGCACATGCCGAACGGAATCGGCTCGATCCTACTGAGGATCAAGAGTCTGGAGAAGATCGCCCAGATCCGCCAGGACGCCGAGCTGGATCGCAGGGAGCGTGAATCCAACCGGGATGCGGCCGGTCGTCGTAGGCCGTTCTTCAATCGGCCGCAGGATTACGAGATCGACAAGGCGAGGCCGCTGCTGAAGGTCAAGGACGGCAAAGTTGTCCCGGCCGGTTCCGGCCGGTAGCGGCGACGACGGATGCACACATGATGATCGTCTCAGAGAACTCCTACAATGTGGTCGAGGCCGTCGGGCTTACCAAGGTCTTCAAGGACTTCTGGATGCGCACCAAGGCTCGCGCTGTCGACAACGTCACCTTTGAGATCCGAGCCCATGAGATATTCGGACTGCTCGGACCCAACGGCTCCGGCAAGAGCACGATCATCAAGATCATCCTCGGCTTGTTGCACAAGACACGTGGTCGGATCAGCGTCTTCGGCCGGTCCCCGTCCGAAGTCAATATCAAGAGGCGAATCGGATTTCTCCCCGAGGAGTCCTACTTGTACCGCTTCCTGAATCCGCAGGAGACGTTGGACTATTACGGCAAGCTGTTCGGATTGGATCGTCGAACCCGTCACCGGCGCATCGGCGAGTTGCTGGATATGCTGGGCCTGACCCATGTCGCCCATCGACCGATCGGAGAGTTCTCCAAGGGCATGACGCGGCGCATCGGGATCGCCCAGGCCCTCATCAACGACCCGGACTTCCTGATCCTCGACGAGCCCACCTCCGGGCTCGATCCTATCGGCACCCGCCAGGTCAAGGACCTGATTATCGAGATGGGCAAGCGCGGCAAGACCGTGCTGCTCAGCTCTCACTTGTTGGCCGATGTCGAGGACGTCTGTGACCGCATGGTCATGTTGTACGGCGGCAAGATCCGGGCGCAGGGGACGGTGGACGAGTTGTTGTCCGACACCGAGCACACCGTCATTTACACGTCGCGCCTCGCCCCCGAGACCATCTCCAAGGTTGAAAAGGTGCTCGAGGAGGCTGAGGGAAAGTGCATCGACAAGGTCGAGGTCCCGCGCCAGCGACTGGAGCACTTCTTCATGGAGCTGGTGGAACAGGCGCGGAAGGAGGACGTGTCGACGTCCGGCGTCATTCACGGCGGCGAAACGGCAAACTTCCTTCGAGCCGAGGACGCCCGGGGCGACGAGCTCATCGAAACCCTCCTCAACGAACAGGAACAGGTTGCCCCAGCCCGCGAGGTGGCCGAAGCCTCGGCGGCCGCGTCGCCGGTGCAAGAGCAGCGCGACGAGGTGCTCGCCGACCTCCTCCAGGAGGAGCCGGCGCCGGCCGCGATCTCCCGGACGGAACCGGCCGCCGCCCCCGAGGCGCCCAAGGACGTCGATGATTCCGTCATCGAATCGCTGCTCGGTGACGCGCAAGGCGAGTCAACCGCCGAACCTACCCGCGAGGAAGAAACGTAGAAAACGGCGGACGAATGCTCGCGCTGGTCAATCTCTATCGTCGACTCGATCTCATTCAGCGGAAGCTGGTTTTTCGCGTGGCTGCCAGTGTGCTCCTCTTCGCGCTGTGCGGCGGCGTCTTTGGGGTACTGCTGGCCAAGAGCTATGACCTGCACGGTCAGCGACTGGTCATCGCCCAGGCCCTCCAAGGACAGAACTACAACGACGGCGACCTGTACGCCGTCTCCCTCCGCCACACCGGGACGGTAACCATCGCCGGCAGGACTTACGGCAGCGATGAGCTGCTTGATCAAATCGATCGTGCCTTCGACGCCGAGGGCGAGATTTTGAATCCGCTCGGCCTGGCCCGACAGTTCGTCGCCGACCAGGAACCTGCGTGGGCGCCGCGATTCCTGCTGGAGCAGCCGGGCACGACGTGGATGCTCGCGCTCGTGGCCACGGCCTGGCTTCTGCTGATCGTTTGGATCCAGATCACCTTGCCCTTCATCCTCACCGTCCTGGGCACGGGCCTGCCGGTGGGAGTGTGCTGGCGGCTTGGGGAGGAGCAAGCGATGCTCGCCTTCGCGGGCATGGGACTTTTGACCTTCACCTTCGTCCTGCTCACGCGGGGCGTGTTGATTCTCTTTTCGCGCCCCTACCAGGTGTTGGCGGTCGCCCAGACCGTGGTCAAGGAGGCGACGCGAAGCCGGGTTTCCCTGGTCTTTGTGATTCTGCTTCTGGTGTTGCTGCCGCTGTTGCCGATTTTCCTCGATCCCGACACGCCGCTGCGCTTCCGGGTGCAGACGTTCATCAGCCGCAGTCTTACGCTCACCTATGTGTTGGCGGCCTGTTTGACGCTGTTCCTGTCGTGCGCGACCGTCGCGTTTGAGATCCGCGATCGCCAGATTTGGCATCTCATGACCAAGCCACTTACGCGGTTGAACTACCTCGTGGGCAAATGGCTGGGGGTGATGAGCGTGAATCTGATCGTGCTGGTCGTCGCCGGCGTCTCCATCTTCACCTATATCCAGTATCTCCGCGAGTTGCCGGTCGCCGCCGGCGTTTCCGGCATCGACGACCGGATCGCGGTTGACCATGAGGTGCTGACCGCCCGGACGGGGATAAGACCGAACTACGCGCAACTGACCCCGGCCGAGCTTCGAGGGCGTGTCGAGCAGATGATCCAACGCGATCCCGACCTCGCCAATCTGGACGACGTTCCGCGATCGGTGAAGAACCAAATGGCGAAGGCGCTTCAGCTCAACTATCAGACCTCGCAGCGGTCGATTCCGCCGGTCGATCTCCAGACGCCCGGCTCGAACCAGCGCACCTACGTCTTTTCCGGGTTGAAGCAGGCCCAAGACCTGCAAACGGCGCTGACACTGCGCTACCGGTTCCACATCCTGCGCGACGATGAGCACGAGCGATTCTCAGCCGCGTTCGTCTTCAACGGCCGCCAGGAAACGGCGATGTTGGTGCAATATACACCGACCGTCGCCCATGTCTTGACGATTCCGATCATCTGGCAAGACGGGACATCGCTGATCAATCCGGACGGCACGCTGCATCTCACGGTCGTCAACCTCCCCCAACCCGCCGGAGCGGATGAGAGAGGTCGGGGCTCGCTCAACTTTGACGAAGAGGACTTTGAGCTGCTCTACAAGGTGACCACGTTCGAGGCCAACTTCGTTCGCGCCATGGTGATGACGTGGACGAAACTGGCGTTCCTGTGCATGCTCGCGCTGGCCTGCGCGACGCTGCTGAACTTTCCCGTGGCGTGTCTCATGGCGTTTACAATTTTCCTCGCCGGGACGCTCGGGCCGTTCCTTGCCTTGTCGTTGCAAGACTACTACCCGCCTCTCGTTAGTCAGATGGACTTCACGGACGTGGGCATGGTCATTCAGTGGGCCTTCAAATCGGTGATTCGAGGCATCGCCCAAGCCGTGGTCTTCCTGCTTCAACGCTTCGGCGAGTATCGTCCGACGCAGGATCTCGTCGAGGGGCGGGTGATTCCTTGGCGAAACGTCGCCGGCGGAATCTTCTGGCTGGGATTGGTTTGGTCCGGCTTCTCGTTGCTGATTGGGTATCTCGTTCTCCGCAACCGCCAACTGGCTATCTACAGCGGTCATGGTTAAGTGTTGAACCGCCTTTTCATGCGGGAGATTGACACATGAGATCCGACCGACTCGTTCAATTGATTGCCCTCATCATCACCGTGGTCAGCATCTCGTTGTGTGGCGGCCTCCTGCCGGGAATGACGAAGATCGCCGAAAAGCACATGCTGCGCTACACCGACGTTGCGGTCGAAGGCGCCCCGCCCTTCGTGGTCCTGGGAACGGCGATTGGCGCGGTGCGCGGCATCATCGTGGATTACCTTTGGATCAAAGTGAACCTCAGGAAGCAGGCGGGGCTGTACTTCGAGGTGATGGCCGACGCCGACCTGATCACCAAGCTCCAACCCCGATTTGCCGCGGTCTGGGCCTTTCAGGGCCATAACATGGCCTACAACATCTCCGTCATTCACAACACCGCTGAGGAACGCTGGGAATGGGTGAACGCGGGAATCAACCTCGTGCGCAACAAGGGGCTGCGCTACAACCCCAACAACCTGCAACTGCATAAGGAGCTCGCGTTCTGGTTCTCGCACAAGATCGAAGGTGTCGCGGATGATGCTCATTTCTACTACAAGACGGAGCTGGCGCGCGAATGGCACTATGTGCTCGGGGCGCCGCCGGCCGGCCCTGAAGCTCGCATCCGCTGGATCGGGCAGATCGCCAACGCTCCTGATTCGCTTCAAGAGACCGAGGCGCAGACGCCGGGCGTCCTAGCGCTCGTTGAACGGCTTCGCAGCAAACTGTCTCCGTATGAGCAGCAGTTCAAATTCGCTCTCGACAGTACGCTGCTTCGAGCGTACGGCCAGTGGCTGGCGGTTCGCGGGCAGTCGGCGGTCGCGATGCTGCAGGGCATGGAGACTAAGGCCCGGCGCGACAATGATTTCTTCAAGGCCTTCGACGAGATCGCCTCCGATGAAAACGCGGCCGACGCGTGGATCGCGCTGCTTGCCCATATCCGCAAGCGCGTGCTGCTAGATGAGTACAACATGGACCCGCAGTTCATGTTGGGGATGATGGACGGCACGGCGGTGTTTCCTGAGCATCCCGTTCCGCTCCCGATCGATTGGCGGCACGGTTCGGCCCATGCGCTGTACTTCGCCCTGAAGGGTTCGGCCAAAGGGGAGCAGCGCGTCGTCAGCATCGAGGATGCCTACAACGTCGTCAACAACGATCGAGCAAAAATCCAAGCCATGCAAGACATGGCCCGATGGGGACGCATCAGTTTCGATCCGTTCTCCAGCGATCTGCCCGGCCGGTTTCCCGAGCCCGGTTGGGTGACGGTCATTGACGCGTATTGGGAACAACTCACGATCAAGCACAAGGACACCCGCGGTCCCGGACCCGATCTGTTCCGGGATTTCCATCGGAATTTCCTGAGCTACTACGTTCGCCACTACTATCGCTCCGGCGAGCGCAGTCTGGCCAAGCAGTACATGGAACGGCTCAACAGCCTCTACGGGGAAGGGGCGCCGCTCGGCGATCCGAAGTACAGCCAGCCATTGGACGTCTTTGTGCGCGGCGAAACCTTCGAGCAGTACGACCAGCAACCGTTCCTTGCCACAAGTGAGGTCGCGGCCTCGTTGCGCCACGGTTTTCGCTTCGGTCTTGGCCGCGGGCGCGACGAGGTCTTCGAGCAGGCCAGAGCGTTCGCCAATGAGATCATCATCTTCTTCACGACAACTCGATATAACGACTTCGTGACGAAGATGGGCACGGGGCGACTGAAGGATCTCATCAGCACGCTCCAAAACAGCGAAGTCACTGTCCTTGGGCAACTGATGGTCGATTCAACGATCCCGTTGATCGAACGGCTTGCGATCTTCAGCCGCATCCCGGCGGAATATAAGGTGACGGTCTACGACGACATTTGGCCGCACATTGCCCGACAACTCCAGGCCAGCGACTTCAAAGGCGTGATCCCTATTGACACAGCGCTGCCGCCCCCGCCTGGGATCGAGGAGTACCGCCGACAACGAGCCCTCCAACAGCAGCAAGGGCAACGGGAGATCCCCAAAGCCAAAACCGAGCGCAAGTGAAGCGAGTGCTAAGAAACTATCTCAGAACCCTAGTTGCGGTGGTACGGGCATCCTGCCCGTACGCTTCATGATGACGCTACGCGTGCACGGCGAGACGTTTGCACGGGCAAGATGCCCGTGCCACCGGTTTTGAGATAGTTGCTAAGGGAGACCGGACTCCCAAACGAGACAGATCCGATTCTCATTCCTTGTTCTTGGCTGTGGAAAGTGGACCGCTTCCGGTTTTTCGCGGCGGGACGGGGTCGTAGCCTGCCCCGCCCAAGGGATGACAGCGCAGCACTCGGCGCAGGATCAGCCATGAACCTCGCAGGGCGCCGTGGGTCGCCATCGCTTCAACCGCATATTCCGAGCATGTGGGGTGATAGCGACAATGCCCGCCGAGCAACGGGCTCAGCGCGGCTTGATACAGCCTCACGCCGAAGATCAACGGCTTGGCGAGGAGGCTGATCCTGAGTCGGGTTGGTCCACCTTGTTCGTCCATGAGCGATGCAGCGCTCCCACCGCCTTGAACAAAATGCGCTGATACTCCGCCAGCGTCAGTAAGTCGTGCGGTCGAGCACGAACCACCAGATCATAGCCGCGTGGCAGATCGTGCTGTAACAGACGAAAAGCCTCGCGTACTCGGCGTTTGACACGATTGCGAAACACGGCCGGGCCGACTCTCCTGGATACCGCCAGCCCGAGTCGAAGTCGCCCCAGTTTGTTGGGAAAGGCATACACGTTCAGTGGTCCTACGGACTTACGAATCCCCGCCGAGAGCACGGCTCGAAACTGGCTTTGGCGGCGCAGCCGCATGCCGCCGCTAAACGCGAACCGTTTCCGCCGCTGCGACAATGAGCCGGCCATTCGATCAGTCCTTGCTCAGTGCGCGCTGGTACTCCCGCATCAGCCGATCGCGGGTAATCAGCCCCAGCACCACACCGCCTCTTGCCTCGTCAAGCACGGCCAGGCTCTGCACGTCGTACTTGGAGAACTTGTCGAGCACGAGGTCAAGCGTGTCATCAGAGGCCACCGTCGGCAGATCGCTGCGCTGTAGTTCGTTGACTTGCAGCAGGGGGATCGCCTCCCGATAAAGCAGCGCCTCCTTCAAATCGGCCGCGGTCACAAGTCCGGCATAATGATCGTGCTCATCAACGACGACGAAGTCGCTCACGGCCTGCTGTTCGCTGAGGTCCAGCAGCCGCTGGGCGGATTCGTCCGGGTGCACCAGCACTGGGGGCACCAGCGGTACGTCTTCGACCGAGAGGCGCCGCAGGATGGTCAGGTCACTGAGCCCGCCGATATGGACGCCCCGGCGCTCGAGCTTGAGCGTGTAAATACTCTGGCGGGAAATCAACTGCGACACGATCGTGCTGATCACCGCGGCCAGCATAAGCGGGAGGATGATCTTGTAGCTGCCGGTAATCTCATAGACGATGAGGATGGCGGTCAATGGGGCGTGGGTGGTGGCGGCGACCACGGCGGCCATGCCCACCAACGCATAATGGGCCGGGCTTGCGTGCGGGAACCAATCCAGGGCATCGACCAAGACGCCGAACGCCCCGCCTGCGCCAGCCCCCAGCAGCAGGGACGGCGCGAACACCCCGCCGGAGCCACCGGAGCCGATCGTCAGGCATGTGGCCAATAGTTTCAGAACGCACAATGCCATCAGTCCCAGCAGCAGCGTGCCAGCTTGACCGCCCGCATAGTAATTATGGCTGAGAAGCTCCTTGATGACCGGATACCCGTTGCTGAAGAACGGCGGCATCTCTGGATTGCCCCGGCTGAGGACGACATAGCCAAGCCCGAGTAACCCCAACATGGCCGCCCCCGTGACGGGTTTGAGGATCGGGTGCAGCTTGAGCCGCGCGTACACGTCCTCCGTCCAATACAGCGCCTTGATGAACGCCATGGCCGCAAGCCCGCAGAGCACGCCGAGCATCAGGTAGTTTGGAATCTCCGCCGCCGTGAACGCCCCCACGTTGAAGTCCGCCGCCACCGCGAAGATCGCTTCGTTCTCACCGAGAACCGCTTGCGTACACACCGCGGAAAAGACCGAAGCGATCACGATCGGGGTGAAGGTGCGGAGCGAAAAATCGCGGAGCAAGATCTCCAGGACGAAAAAGATGCCGGCAATCGGGGCGTTGAACACCGAGGCGATCCCCGCCGCGGCCCCACAGCCCAGCAGCGTGGCCGTGTTCTGAGGGTTGACCCGCAGAAGCTGGCCGACCTTCGATCCGACCGCCGACCCGATCTGGACGATCGGCCCCTCCGCCCCGGCTGATCCGCCCGAGCCGATCGTGCAGATGGCGGACACCCACTTGGCGATGGCCACCCGCAACTTGATCCGAGACTTGTTGCGGTGAATCGCGTGCATGACCTCGGGCACGCCATGTCCGCTCGCTTCGCTGGCCAGGAAATAGACCGTGACTCCTGCCAGCAATGCGCCCACCATCGGAACCAGCGGGATCAACCACCACAATGCGCCGCTGGGAATATCGTTCGCCACCTTTTCCATGAAGTGGATTGTGCCCATGAAGGCCACCGCGACAAGGGCCGTGAGCGTTCCGATCGCTGCGGCCAGCAGGACGAGATACCAGTCCCGCTCGAAGCCGAACTTCGCGCTGAATCGGCGCAATCGCCTCGCGAGAGGGCTGTGCAGCAAACGAAATCGGCGTGGACGGGACATGAAAATCGTGCAGTGTATCGCGCTGGCCTTCGCGCTCAAGGTCCGCCGTGGGACTCGCCGCCTTCGCCCAGGTGTTTGCGGAAGAATTCAATCGTCAATTGCTCCACTTGACGATGTGTTTCCCGTAGTGTGTTGTGGTCTCCCCCTTGAAGTTCGATGAGTTCGGCTCGCTGACCGGCGTCTGCCAAACGTCGCCCGTGACTGATGGGAACCGTCCCGTCGGCCGTGCCGTGCAGCAGCAGTATGGGACGCTCGATTCGCTTCATGGCGTCCACCGGCCGGTGATCGTCCTTGATCAAAAGCCAGGCCAGGCCACGACCGATTGGGTTCGGCGGGTCGCCGCCGACCGCACTGGCCGCGGCCTCACGCCAACTGGCGAATGTCGATTCGAGTACGGCAGCCCGTATCTCCGGTCGATCCGCCATAACATTGAGTCCGATCGACCCGCCTAACGACTGGCCGTACATCCCGATGCGCTTGGGATCGACGTCGCTGCGGGCCAGGAGTGCATCGACCGCCGCCCGCGTGTCGGCGATCAGCGGGCCGCGCGATCTCGCCTTGCCTTCGCTCCGGCCGTATCCGCGAAAATCGAAGATGAACACATTGAACCCGGCTTCCGGCAGGTAGTCGGTGAACCACACGTGCGACTCGATATTGCCGGCGTTACCATGCACGTGCAGGATGGTGGGCGCTTCTCTTGGCGACGAGACGTTGTGGGCTGGGATGAACCAGCCGTGCAACTTCGTGCCATCGCCGGACTGGAATGTGACCGACTCCGCCGTTGACAAATGCGGTGGGGGATACGTTGCCCCCTGCGTTGGATAATAAAACAAGCGTTCCATGCACCCGGTCGTCCACAGGACAAGAATAAGGATCACCGCTCCAAGCAGAAAAACTCGCCTCGCCGCGATCCGCGATCGTGACTTGAGGGCGGGCTTGGATTTGAAGCTGCTCAGGACCCGAACCATCCGCTAGTCTAGCCGCCGACCGGGGTCGATGAACGCCTCTTTTGGGCCCGAGCCGTGCCTGTGGCCGAACATCTCGCCTCTGCCGGAGGCGGAGGGTATACTCTGCGGCTCGGCGCAACGTCGCGCCTCGACCCATTTCGCAACTCAGACGGGATCAAGACCCCATGATTGAAGCGCTCAAGAGCGATGATATTGTCAGGAAGCTCGGCGGCCGGTTCAAGCTCACCGCCCTGATTCAACGCCGGCTCAAGGAGCTGATCATCGACGGTGAGCGGCCGTTGGTGCCCCGCGAGGGCCGGACCGATCTCGAATTGATCATCGAAGAGATCATGCAGGACAAGATCGCGCCGGACTTTACCGACGTGACGCCCGATGGTCTGCCGCCCGGCACCAGCTAGGCCCGCCCTGACCAACGCCAACCAGGGCGCCGCCCGTGGCCGAGAGCCAAACGACGAATCACGATCCACCGACGGGACGACGAGTCATCGTCGGCCTAAGCGGCGGGATCGCTTGCTATAAAGTCGCCCAAGTCGTGAGCCGACTCGTCCAGGGGGACGTCGAGGTCACCGTCGCCATGACCGACGCCGCCACGCGGTTCGTCACGCCGTTGACGTTCGAGGCGTTGTCCGGCCGGGCGGTTTATTCCAGCCAGTGGCAGCACGTTGAATCGCATGACCCGCAGCACATCAGCCTCGCCCGCGCTGCCGATTTGATGCTCATCGCCCCGTGTACCATGGACATGCTTGCCAAGCTGGCGCACGGGCGCGCCGATGATGTGGTGAGTCTCATCGCCTCAGCTGTGGATTGGTCGCGTCAGCCGATGTTGATCGCGCCGTCGATGAACGAGGTGATGTGGAACCAGCCGTCCACACAGCGCAATCTGGCGCAGGTGAAGGCCGACGGCTGCGAGATCATCGACCCGGGTGAAGGTTGGCAAGCCTGCCGCACCAAAGGCAAGGGACGCCTTGCCGAGCCGGACGTCATCCTCGACGCCGTGATGGCGAAACTCCAGCCATAGGCGGAAAGCTGCGCATCCCGTACGGGACCGAACAGCGCGCCTGCAATTTCGGACTCTGCCGTACCGTCAGCAAAAGATGTTATAGGGGCGGCGCCAAGGCGGATTAAAGCCCGGCTGGCCAGCCCGATATCTGATAAAGCCATCTATATTCTCCTGATTTGGATGGTTTTAGATAGTAAAAAACCCGCTTATCAGCGGGTTAGCGGGTTGTGAAAATTTTGTTATGATATGTGCAAACGGTGATCTATATGTTCCGGCCAACCTTTATGCTTAGCTTTGTTCTGCACAAGATCATAGATGCCGACGGCTGTAGGGCACGACTCTGACGGCGGTCCTATTCTGGCGTGTTCATGCACGAAAGTCGAGGAACTGCTAACTTTGTAGATAACCTTATCTCCCTCCTGCGTTACTTTCTCTGGAGTAGCATTGGTCCGCCATACGAACAGCAAACCGTCTTCTACAATATCGGCAGGTCTATCTTGATTCATGGTAAATTTTTACAGTAAATTTTAACATAATACTAAGGTTGTACCATACAAAGACAGGGCGCGTCAATTGCTTTATGTAAAAATAATTGCCCCGAATCAATGAGAGGCCAACGTTTTTTAACCGCCCCTGATGAAATACACGAAGGAGTTTTTAAAGGATTTATTCAAGGTTATAATCTATTAAGATTTGCGAAAAAATTTTATGATGTGATCGTTTACAATCCAAGACCATTTAAATTTTTAGATGTTAAATCTTGGTTTGAACCCGATAGAATAGCTTATTTAAGTGCGGAAAAAATAAAAGATTATAATATCAGTTCACTGAGAAACGCCTTAAGTAAAATAGATACAAGTATAAGTTATGAAAAGGCTTTTACTTATGAATCATTTTTTATTAAACCTTTTGTTAGAAAAATTTTTGGAATAAAGTCGTTATCTTCTTCTGATTTAACAAATATTTTAAGGAAACAAATTTAATTAATTTGTCCTTTTTGTGCAAGTATTACTGTGTACAATTATAGAAGAAACGCCATGAGCATCATCAAAGCAAATGCATCTCAACTTAGTTATTTAAACACTTCAAAGAAAGTTAACGATAGATGGTATGATAGATCAAACAGATCACTAGACACTCAACGCACCCTAGCAAGTTCTCAAAATAAAAGTTCTAGAAAAATTGTTGCAAGAATTCAAAATCTGATAACAAAAAGTAGTAGTATGGGAACAATTACTTCTTTTGTAGTAAACCCCGATGAAAGAACATCAATAAGACGCTTTGT
>JADFNO010000139.1 GCA_022563315.1 Planctomycetota bacterium
TAGCAATTCTTCCAGCGGACGACGAGTCACGATCGCCTCCTCAATGCGTCTCATGATGAAGATGCGGATCCACTCATCATCGATGCGCTCCCAGTCCAAGAGAATCGGATCGAGTTCCGCCTGCACGAAGGGGGCGCCAATGTATTCCTCGAAGTGCTGATCGGCGGTCTGTACGCCACGCGGGATCGGGACCTGACGCGGAAGGATCGCCCAGACGGCTCCGATGACGAGCACCGCCGCCCAACCGGTGTAGGCCAGCGCCCAGGGAACGCGGTGGCGAGGCGAAACGACCGGCAGCTCGACACCGTTGGCGCTGGATATTTCTTCGGTGACGCGCTCCGCCAGCACGGCCATGTCCTGTTGGCGCGTGGCCAGCGCACGCCACAGCGATGGATCGGCGGTCGCCAACTGCTCGAAGCGCTGCTGGTCTTCGGCTGTCGCTTCCAGATCAATGATCCGTCCAATGAGAACGTCAGCCTCGACGGCGTCGTCTGGGGCAGGATCGTGGCCGGGTGATGTGTCGGTGTTATTCTGCATGCCGAACCCCCACAAGGGATCAACGTTGAAGATGCTATTGATCTTGCTCGCGTTTGGATTTTGAGTCTTCGGGAAATTCCTCACCGACTTCCTCGCGCAGCATACGCCGAGCGCGGGCAAGACGGGTTTCAACGGTGGTGATGGGCAGATCGAGCACCTCGCTGATCTGCTGATAGCTCAAGGCGCGGACGCATCGCAGCAAAAGCGGCTCGCGGTAGGTCATGGGAAGGCTCAAGGCCTGCTCCAGGAGACGCTGGGCGGCGTCAAGCTGGGCGAGCTGGTGGGGCGCATCATGGTCGGGGGAAACCGGCTCGGAGATCGAGCCCGGATCGACCTTGTCGGTGTCGTCGCGATAAGGACCGGCGAACCGGAGTAACGATTTTGTGCTCCGCGCCGCGCCCCGGCAGACATTCAACGCAATCTGGCGAAGCCAGGGGCGGAAGGCGCGGTCATCGCGAAGGGTATGGATTTTGGAAACAAACTTCACAGCGACATCCTGCAAAAGATCCTCGACTTCCACGGTCCGGGGTCGATGCGCCAAAATGATCGCCGCCACCCATCGCCGATGGGCTCGCCACAGCTCCTGCTGCGCCTCACGATCTCCCCGGCGAGCGGACTGGACCAACTGCTCGTCCGGGCTTTGCCGACAGGTCATTGCTACCTTACTTAGACGAGTTGCGGTATATACCCTGTCCGGAAACCAGGCCTATTTTTGTACTCGGCGTGAGCGGGCCCCGGCCGGTGACTGCTCAGGGGGCATGATACCCGCGACTCGTTTGCCCAGCTCCACCCAATGCCCACCAAGGACGATCCATCCCGATTCACCATGAGCTTCGGCGACCACCTGGAGGAGCTGCGCCGTCGGGTCCTGTGGGCGCTGGCGGCGCCGATCCCGCTCTCGGTGGTGGTGTTCATTTTCAAGAAGCCGCTCATCGAGTGGCTGTGCGCACCACTTATGAGGGTCCTCGAAGCCAACGAGCTACCCCGGCGCATGCTTGTGCTGGGACCGGCCGAGGCCCTGATGACTGCGATCAAGCTCAGTCTGATCGGGGCGGTGGTGCTCTCGGCCCCGTGGATCCTTCTGCAGGGGTGGAAGTTCATCAGGCCGGGGCTCTACCACCACGAACGTCGTTTCGTTCACTTCCTCCTGCCGGGCAGCGCGATTCTGACTGCGGCCGGCGTAGCGCTGTTGTATTACATCATGTTGCCGTTGATGCTGATGGTGCTGGTGAAATTCGGCGCTGCCTTGCTGCCGGGGATGAACGACGAAGCACAGGACCCGCGTGTTCAAGCGGTGCTGAAAACCCTTGACGAGGTGCCGATTCGGGTCAATCCACCGAACTCGGTTCAACCTGGGGATGCGTGGATCGATTGGGAGAAGCAGGAGCTGCAAGTTGCGGTTGCAGTCGAGCCGGTCCCAGAGCCTGATGCGAACACGGCGGCGAGCGGTGTCGAGATCATCGGCGTTCCCGGTGGTCCGATGATGTCGCAGGAGTTTCGCCTCGGTGCGTACCTCGATTTCGTTATGCTGTTGATCCTGGCGATCTCCATCGCGTTTCAGATGCCGTTGGTGATCCTGCTCCTGGGCTGGGTGGGTATTGTGCGGATCGAGACGCTCCGGACCAAACGAAAGTATGCGCTGTTCATCTGCGGTGTGATCGGAGCGGTGATAACGCCGCCTGACGCCTTGTCGATGCTGATGATGCTCGTGCCGTTGTATGGGCTCTATGAGTTGGGGATTATTCTGCTGGTGCTGGCCCCAGCCCAGGCGGTGGCTGAGGGTTCGGTGCTGAGTTGGCGGCGGTCTCATAAGTCGCCGGACGAGGCCGAACAGGACGGCGAACCGTCACAAACCAAACGCCCAATCGACAGAACCCCGTCAGACGGAGAGTCTTCACATCCGGAAGCCGATGAGCCGGAGGATCGCTCGTAATGTGGTGCGGGCGACCAGCTCGGCCCCGGGTCACGTCGGCTTCGGCTCGACTTCGACGACAGGGTCGACTCCGGAGGGTGTTAAGAATGGCCCAGCTACGATTGGCCAGGGACCGTGATCCGAACGTCAGCGCGATCGACATGGCGATGATGGAACGGGCGATCGAGTTAGCGCAACAAGCGGCAGCGCGCGGCGAGGTGCCCGTCGGGGCGGTGGTGTATCGAGGCAACACGATTCTTGCCGAGGCGTCGAACAACCGCGAGGCGACGCGCGATCCGGTCGGCCATGCCGAGCTGTTGGCCATGAGCGCGGCCGGCAAGGCGCTGCAAGATTGGCGGTTGAGCGGGTGCACGTTGGCGGTCACGCTCGAACCCTGCCCGATGTGTGCCGGGGCGATGGTGAACGCCCGCCTTGATCGGGTGATCTACGGCGCGTCCGACCCCAAAGCCGGCGCCTGCAAGACGCTGTTTCGCATTCCCACAGACAAGCGGCTGAACCACGAGGTGACCGTGATCGACGGCGTGCTGCGCGAGCGGTGCGCCAACCTGCTCAAGGACTTCTTCAAGCGCCGCCGCGCCCAAAACCGCGCCCGCCTCTCCCGCACCGCCTAATACCCCCCAAACCCCACCGACCGCCTCTCGCTAACCTCATATTCCCATAAAAGGGGTCGGGAGTCGTTTTTGGGGGGTTGAGGCGTCCGCGAGACGGTAGTATTGACCATCAGCGACGAGTTTTGCGAGGACGGCCGGGCGCTCGAATCGTGGCCTCCAGACCCAGGCGCTTGACTTGGCGCCTGGCCCATTGTGGTTGACCAAAGGGCCGTCCTCTGGCCACGCATTGTCGAATCTGCGCCAGTTCTCGCTCCGTGTGAGGTTGATTCACGAGCTGAATCCAATCGCGAGGTCGTCGGCCGGCTGACTCAGGCAGCGGGCTCAATAGCGATCGGCCGCGCTCGTCACCGTTTGACCAGCGCCAGAGGCTCGACCACTGCCAATCCTCCGCTCGTCGAACGAGATTGGCTCGCAGGGGATTGCGTTCTACGTACCGCACAACGGTCCAAAGATGGTTGTCATCTTGCACTGGAAACGCTTTGAACCTTCCCTGGTAGATGGGGCCGGTACCGGTAGTCTTGAAGTGAGCGTGCCATCGCTGGGCATGTGTCAACGTCAGCCAGCGCATGAACTCGGAGACCTGGTCGTCGTGTCCCAGCCGCGGCCAAAGGACCAGATGCCAGTGGTTCGGCATCAGGCAGTACGACAGGATGCGGATCGGCTCGCGGTCGTGAGCTTCCTCAAGCACACGCTCAAACGCCTCGTAATCCGCATCACGCTTGAATAGCCGTTCGCGTCTGACCGCTCGGTTCAGCACGTGGTAGACCATCCCTCCGACAATCGAGCGAGCTCGCCTGGGCATCACCGGACGATACTCCATGCCCGGATCGGCGTCAATAAACGACTCCCGACCCCTTTTATGCTAGGTCGGGGTGAGGGGAATACGCGGCCAGACGGTCGGGGTGGGTAGGATGATGGACGCCTATGGGCGACTGCGTTCGATTAGTGTGTTTTGACTTGGGCGGTGTGATCATTCGCATCTGCCAAGCATGGGAAGAGCGCTGCGCTGCGGCCGGCTTGGCGATACGAAATCCGGAGCTTTGGGATGAGATTAAGTTTGTTCGCGATGAGCTGATGGTGCAGTATCAGACGGGGCGCATCGAGGGCCGTCATTTCGCGCAGCGACTCAGCGCGGCGCTGCGTGGCCTGTACAGCCCGGCCGAGATCATGGCCATTCACGACGCGTGGCTCATTGACGAATATGAAGGCGTTGGAACCATCGTCGATCAACTCCATCAGGCCGGCCTCGACACCGCGGCGCTCTCCAATACCACGAACGAACATTGGGCACGGATGGACGAATTTCCAACCGTGGGGCGGCTGCGACACCGGTTCGCATCGCACGAACTTGGGCTAAACAAACCCGACCCAGCAATCTACCGTCACGTCGAGCGGCAGCTTGGCTATACGGGCAAGCAGATTCTGTTCTTTGACGACACCGAGGAGAACGTGATCGCGGCCCGGGAGGTAGGTTGGAGAGCGGAGCGCATCGATCCTGCCAGCGACACGGCCCGACAGATGACCGGAGCACTCGCGGAACACGGCGTAGCGGTGTGATCAACCGGGACTGAAACTTGCGGTCTCGTCGATCGCGGTCCGCATGATCTCGCGCAGGAGCACGGTGGCGTAGGCGCCGCGCGGCAAGTCGAAGGCGAGATGGATGAAGTTCCCCCCTTCATCGACCCCGCTGTCAAGCTCGACGTTGGCGATCGGAACCCGCATCGCGCGCCGTGCGCCGTGTACGCCATAACCAACTTGCATGAGCGCATCAAGTGGAACACCTGTCGCTTGCAGCGCGCGAATTTCCGTCTCGTCGACCGAACCAGCGGCGCGAGTCATCCCCGATCCAGACAGCGGGCCCGAGGGGGAAATCTCAAACCGCTCAAGCCGCCGTGCCAACTCGTCGCCTTCCATTTCCGCAGCGGTGACCGCAAACACACTGCGACTGTCGTGCTTCCACGCCAGATCACCTTCTACCAGTGTCAGCAACGTACCTTTTTGGAGCCGCTCATCCAGTACGCGGTTGAAAATCGCGGATTGCAAAGCGCTAATCCAGAACGCAAGGGGGGTTTGACCGAGCGCGTGGCATACCCCGTGCAGGCTCTTGCCGTCGCGCAGCGACCGGCTTGCGATCAGCTCGTTCCGGTTGGCAACAGTCCATTGTCGGGCAGCTTCGGTGTATTGCCCCTGATCGTACAGCGCCCGACGTTCGCCTTGATACTCCGGGAACGGCGTACCGGTCGCGCCCAGCAGTTCGTCGAGCAAGCCCTTCCAATCCTTGCGCACGATTGCGGCGCCGATGATCTGGTTGTTGCAGCGATACCCGAAGCGTTGGACGCCGAAATAGTTGGGCATTCCCGTCCGTTGGAGCTGATCCAGGCACCGCTTCACGGCGGTGATGCTCAACGGATCCACCTCCCGGATTCGGATCGAGAACCGATTCCCGCGCAGATGGCCGCGGCGGATCTTGTTCGTGTGCCGGCGGGCCCAGAGCACGTTGATTCGTTCGTGATCAATCTCAACGCTGGGCGGATCGTCCAGAAGATGGATTGAAACGGTCTGTCGCGTGATGGCGGCTTTGTCCTTCATCCCGGCGTAGCCGATGTTGATTTCCTTGACTTGGAATTGTCTGCGCAGGCAACTCATCAGCTCCACGTGCGAGACGCTGGTCTTTTCTATGCGCAGATACAGATGCTCCCCCTCGCCGCACGGCTCATACAGCGGTATTTCCTCGACGACGAAATCCGCCGGCTGGGACTTGATAACGCCGCCTGTACCGGTTCCCTCGGTCAGGTATTGCTGCGGCAGCGGGTTAGCGATGCCCGTCGTCCCGGTGCTCACGACCTGACGTCTCCTCGTGCCGCGTGACTACTCCCAATCCTCGTCCGCATCGTCGGCCTCCAAGTCGAAACCCGACGACGCGTCCGACTCCGTCTGCAACAGCACGTGCTCAGCCACGTAGATCGGCGCGTCCTGCGCCACACCAAGCGCAATGGCATCGGACGGCCGGGAGTCCACCTCGATCTCCTGACCGTCCTGTTCGATGATGAGTTTCGCGAAGAACGTGCCATCAATCAGATCGTTGATCACGATCTCTTTGAGCCGTCCCCCCAGATGCCCGATGATCGTCGCCAACAGATCGTGCGTCTGTGGCCGGGGAATATCGATCCCCTTCAGCCGCCGCTCGATCGCGAACGCTTCCGGCAGCCCGATCACGATCGGGAAGGTGCGATCGCCGTCCACCTCGCTCAGTTCAATGATCTGCATGTCGGTCATCTCGCGGATGAAGATCCTTGAGAGTTCCATACGGACGGCCATGAGGTTTCTCCAGGCGAAGCAAGCAGCGTATCGTGTTCACTTCGCGGGCTTGGGGCAAGGGGTCGAGGCAGATTCTCATAGTTTAGCCCGACGGATTGTCGAGGCCGTTGAGTTGCTCCAACGCCAGCAGCAGGGCCTGCGTTCCCCGCCGGCCGTGCCCCAGGGCCTTCACCGCCTCGTAGAGCTGCCGGGCAAGCGCCAAACCGGGCGCGGCCAGGCCCATCCGCGCCGATTCTTCCAGGGCGATCGACAAATCCTTGATGAAATGCTCGACATAGAAGCCCGGCTCGAAGTCCCGGCGGACCATGCGAGGCCCCAGGTTGTTGATCGTCCACGAGCCGGCCGCCCCTGATCCGACCGACTCGATCACCCGCAGGGGATCGAGCCCGGCCTTTTCGGCATACAGCAGGCCCTCACAGACGCCAATCATGGTGGCCCCAATGAGGATTTGGTTGACCATTTTGGTGTGCTGACCAGCCCCGGGGCCGCCCTGGAGGATCACCTGCCGCCCCAGGACGTTCAACAGGGGCTCGACGGCCGTGAACGCATCCTGCTCGCCGCCGGCCATGATCGAGAGCGTCGCCTCTCGGGCCCCCACGTCCCCGCCGCTGACCGGGGCGTCGATACTGCCCACGCCCTTGGCGGACGCCTGCTGGGCGATGTCCGCCGCCAGGCTCGGGCGACTTGTGGACATGTCCACGATGTACTTCGGCGGGTGCTGTGACGTCAGCGTGCCCTGCGCACCCAGATGCACGGCCTCGACATCCGCGGGAAACCCCACCATCGAGAAGGCGACGTCGGCGCTGTCAGCTGCCTCGGCCGGACTGTTCGCCCATGCTGCACCTTTATCGAGCAGCGCTTGTGCCTTGGATTTCGTCCGCGAATGGACAACCACCTCATACCCGGCCTCGAGCAAGTGCCCGGCCATGGCCGCGCCCATCACCCCCGTGCCGATCCATCCGATGCGAAGTGTCTTCTGTGCCATGAATGTGATGTACCAGAGATTGCGTCGTTTGTGGAATGGCGAGCTGGATTGTTGTCCTGCGATTATTAGCCCAAACGTGTCTCATTTGAGCATTTGCCGCAGCCACGGCGAGGCGAGTACACTCGTCGGACGTGTTGCAGCGCAGTTCTCAACGATCTTCGCGCGACTCGTCGTTCGATTGAAAAAACGGGATTTGCGGCTCGGAGACCTTGCATGACCTACGTTGTGGCTGAACCTTGCATCAAGTGCAAATACACGGATTGCGTCACCGTCTGCCCCGTCGATGCGTTTCGCGAAGGCGCGAACTGTCTCGTCATCGACCCGGACGTTTGCATTGACTGCGATCTGTGCATCCCCGAATGTCCGGTCGACGCGATCTTTGCTGAGGATGATGTACCCGAGGAGTGGGCTGAATACCTGGAGCTGAACGCTCGATTGGCAACCGAGTGGCCGGAGATATCGGTGATGAAGGATGCGCCGCCGGATGCGGACGAGTTCGCCGCGGTGAAGGACAAGCGCGATATGCTCGATGAGACACCGGCGGAAACGAGCTAGCGATCAGCCGGACAATGACCGAACCGCTCACCAACGAAACGGAGGCTGGCATGGTCTGTGAATTAGCAAGCCGCGAGTGCGTGCCGTGCAAGGGTGGTACGCCGCCGTTGTCCGAGGAGAAAATCGAACAGTTGCTGGGCGAACTGAACGGATGGACGGTGCAACAGGAATACCATCTCACCAAGTCGTTTAGCTTCCCCGACTTTGTGAAAGCGCTGGCTTGCGTGAACCGAATCGGGGAGATCGCCGAGCAGCAAGGCCACCACCCGGACCTCTACCTTGCGTGGGGCAAGGTGAAGATGGAAGTCTGGACGCACAAGATCGATGGCCTGACCGAAAGTGATTTCATCTTCGCCGCCAAAGTCGATGCCGCGCTGGGAGAGCTCGGCGAAGCAGAAGCGTAATCCCAAGGTGGCGGCGCTTCACGGCAACGAAACAATACCCCCGTTAGCCGCCGGCTCTGCCGGGGGAGTCCTGCGCGCGTCGATCGTCCAGCCCAATTCGTCCCCGGGCAGAGCCCGGGGCTTTTGAGTCCTGTGAATGGAATGTTCGATGGCTGCCTTCAGTCTACGCCTATCTCTCCCAGCCGCACATGGATATGTGCGGGCGCCCGCGGATATGCATCCGCGGCTGGTACGACTGACGTCGCCGAACACTACGAACACAGGACTCAATAAAGGGTTTCGTGCCATAAAACAGGTCCGCGGAAGGTTGAGTTGGTTGTGCCGATCGGCCAAGCCGTGAATAGTATTGACGGAACCGGTCGATAGCATGGAACCGCTGATGCGTATTGATCCTTCCAGAATCCTGCTTCTTGTCACGCTGTCGGCCACGGTCTTTGCGACATCACCCGCGCCGGCTGGGGATGCTCAACACACTTCCAGGGGTTCGTATCTGATTATCCACGCGGCGCACCTCGAGAAAGCGGCCGCAGCCTGGGCCGACTACCGCACCAAAGACGGCTGGAACGTCGTGCGCCACGCCGTCGAACCTACCAAAGATGTGCCGGCACAACGTCGTGAATTACGAGAGTTCATCCGCGAAGCATCGTCTATTCCCAAAGACAACCAGCCGCCGACCATCGCGGTGTTGCTGCTGGGCGATGCCGATCCGCGCGGCGTGCCCACCTGGACTTTCCCCCAGCTGGATCCGGCACTTCGGGACATCGACGATGACAATTACGCCACGGACCATCCGTATCAACTGATTGACGACGCCGACGATCTGCCCGACATCGCGCTCGGCCGAATCCCCGCGCGAACCAACGACGAGGCCCTCGGCGTCTTGGAGAAGATCAAACGATACGAGCACGACGCCCCGTTCGGGGTGTGGCGCCGGCGCATCGCTTATGCCGCGGGCGAAGGCCGCTTCGGCTTGGCTGATACGTTGTTGGAGATGCTATTCAAGCAGATGGCGACGCGCCTCGTGCCCGACGAGTTCGACATCTCGATGACCTACGCCAAAGCATCGTCCATCTATTGCCCAGCCCCGTCGAAGTTGACGGACACGGTGCTGGGCCAACTGGGCGACGGAGCGCTGCTGTTCAACTACATCGGGCACGGCTCAGCTGAGCGCTTCGATTACTTGAACTTCAACGGGCAACGGTTCGGTATTCTGAATGTCGACGACCTTGCGCGGCTTACCGGCAACCATGCGAGATTTCCGATCGCGCTCCTGACGTGTTGCAGCGCCGGCTGGTATGACCTGCCCGACAATCGGCTGAGTCTCGCCGAGGCAATGCTGCTGCATCCAGCGGGACCGGTCGCGGTCATCGCCGGCAGCCGAATCACCCATCCCTACGCCAACTTGATCCTGCAAAAGGACATCACGCAACTACTGTTCGGTCAGCGCATCGAGACGGTCGGGGAGCTGGATCTCCTGGCGACGCGATCCATGATCGAGATCGATGCTGTGGATCGATCACTGGATGCGCTGGTGTTGCCGATTGCAATTGCCCAGGGTTGGAAGAGCACGTTGTCGCAGCTTCGTCAGATGCACGCTCATCTTTACAACCTGCTGGGCGACCCGGCGCTGCGCATCGCGCTTCCGGTGGGGCGAGTCGAAGAGCTTGCGCTACATAGTGAACGAATCACCGGCCGGGTGCAGAACATGCAAACCGGGCGAGTTGTCATCACCATCGAAACGGCGCGCACCAAGCCGGCGCGAGCTGATGAGCTTGTGCCCGTGCAAGGAATGAACGATCCCGAACTGGAGACGAAAGCCGCGCACAATTATCCGCTGGCCAACGAGCGCGTTCTCCTGCAGCTCGAAGGTGAACTCAAGGACGGACGGTTTGAGATCGCGCTGGA
>JADFNO010000286.1 GCA_022563315.1 Planctomycetota bacterium
GTTTGAACCGGCTCTTCACACCGATCGTCTTGGTTGACGTGCGGCCGCCCAGCGCCGGCATGTTCGACACGCCCGGGATCATGTCACCGCCGCCTTTGCTGAGCGCGCGCATCGCCTTGAGTCGTCCGCCGATCCCGCCGCCGGCCATTTGTTTCGTCACTTTCTGCATCATCTCAAACTGCTTGGTGAGCTTGTTGACGTCCGCCGCCGTCGTCCCGGAGCCCTTGGCGATGCGCTTGACGCGCGACTTGTTCAGCAGCTTGATGTCCTCGCGCTCACGGGCGGTCATCGAATGTACCATCCCCTCCAAGCGGTCAAGCTGCTTGTCATCAATATCAACGTCTTTGAGCATCGACCCCATCCCGGGCAACATCCCCAGAATCTGCTTCATCGGCCCCATGCGGCGAATGGAGCGCAGCTGCTTGAGGAAGTCGTCCATGTCAAGACGGCCCTCGGCCATCTTCGCGGCCATCTTCGCCGCCTCTTCCTCGCTGACTTCAGCTTGCGCTTTCTCAACGAGCGAAACGACGTCGCCCATGCCGAGGATTCGCCCGGCCATGCGCTCAGCATGGAACTCCTCCAGCGCATCAAACTTCTCACCCACGCCGATGAACTTGATCGGCGCGCCGGTGACGGCCCTCACGGAAAGCGCCGCTCCGCCGCGCGTATCCGAATCGAACTTCGTGAGAATGATCCCGTCCACCGCGAGCCGTTCGTGGAACGCCTTGGCCGAGTTCACCGCGTCCTGGCCGACCATCGCATCGACGATCAGATAGATCTGATGCGGCTGAACCGTTCGGTTGATCGATTCAAGCTCCGCCATCAGCTCGTCGTCGATGTGAAGCCGCCCGGCTGTATCGAGGATCAGCACATCGACCTTGGCCTTGCGCGCCTCTGCAAACGCGCGCTGACACACACCGACCGCAACGCCCGTCACTGTGCCGTACTCGGCGCACTTATCCGGCTCGGCGTAGAAATGAACCTTGACGTTTCCTTTGGACTCTTCCTCGACTTGCGCTGTAACAATTCTCAACTGCTCGACCGCAGCGGGGCGTTGGAGGTCGGCGGCGGCAATCATGACACTGCGCCCGCGCCGCTTGAGATACGCGGCGAGTTTGCCGCAGGTCGTCGTCTTGCCCGAACCCTGCAGACCGCACATCATCACAACGGTGGGCGGCGGCTCGACGAGCATGATTGGATCGGCCGACGTGCCGTCCGGCGGGGTCATCAGCGCCGCCAGCCGCTGATGCACGATGCCGATCATCTCCTCGCCCGGCTTGAGGCTCTTGGTGACTTCGCGCCCCAAGGCCTCCTGCGCGACTTCGTCACAGAATCGCGTGACGACGTCGAGATGAACGTCCGCTTCCAGCAGGGCGGTGCGCACCTCGCGCATGGCCTCGGAAATGTTGTCCTGCGTGATCCGCCCGCGCCCCGAAAGGTTGCGGAAGGTCGTGTTGAACCGGTCAGAGAGTGTTTCGAACATTCAAGTTTCCTTCGAAGCCGGACCTGAGGCGTCTTCGACGAAGGTCCGGGTCTCTTCGACGAAGGTCCGGGTCGATTAACGCGCCACGATCGTAGCCGCTCCTGAGGCTTGATGTCGTCTTGCGATATACGATCCGTGGCGTGCCAACCCACGGCTGCCGCCGTGGGCTATCGAGCGTCAGCGCTTTGCTCGCAACCATGAGTGCAGCTTCTGCTTCGTCCACGCATTGATGCACTGTTCGGGGGTCAGCCAACCGCGGCGAGCGGTTACGATCCCGTAGCGCAGAAAATCAAAGTTATCCGGCGTATGGGCATCGGTGTTGATCGCGATCAGCGCCCCGGCGTCTACGGCCGCCTTCACATGGACATCGCGCAAATCCAGTCGCTGGTAGTTCGCGTTGATCTCCAGGGCGGTGTCGTGCTCGAGCGCCGCTTGGATCAACGCATTGATGTCCGGTTGCAGACCTTCACGCTTATTGATCAAACGACCCGTGGGATGCCCCAACACGTGCACGAGAGGGTGACTGATCGCCGTGACGAGTCGCCGGGTTGCGGCCTTGGCGTCCTGTCGTAGGGCTGAATGCGGTGAAGCGATAACGACATCCAGCTCGGCCAGCAGTTTGTCGTCATAATCAAGTCGACCGTCCGCATGGATATCAACCTCCGAACCGGCCAGGATCGTGATGCCTTTGATGCGGTCGTTCGCTTCGTGCACCGCGTTGATATGCTCGCGCAATCGCTTCGGCGAAAGCCCGTTCGCCTGGATACTTGAGCGCGAATGATCGGTCACCGCGACGGTATGAAAGCCGCGAGCCTTGGCCTCGTGCGCAAGTTCGTCGATCGTCATCTTGCCATCCGAAGCGATCGTGTGCGCGTGCAACTCCGCTTTGATGTCATCAAGCTCGATGAGCTTCGGCGTCTCCTTGACATCCAGCTCACCACGATCTTCACGAACCTCGGGGGGCACCCACACCAAGTCAAGTGCTGCGTAAATCGCTTTCTCGGTCTTCGCAGCGACCGGTTTGACGCCGCGCTTCTGCGGCGGTTGATCGTGTTCGCCATCGTCGGGGAACAGGCCGTACTCGTTGAGCCGCAGCCCCTTCTTGATCGCGCGTTCGCGCA